>PWMO01000059.1 GCA_003558175.1 Spirochaetaceae bacterium | reverse complement strand
TGGATCCCGACTCCGACACGCTGCGCCGATCCGCTGAAACCGATTCCGATCAGCTCGCAAGCTGGCGCGTTGACAGCGAGGCCGGAACCGTAACGCTGGTAGACCCTGCCGCCACACGCCTCGGAGGCATCAGCCTGCCGCTCGAGCCGATGCTGGGCTGCTTCGGAGTGGCCCCAGAGCTGGGCCAGGCGATCGCAACCGCTACCTCCGGCCGTCACGGCGGCAACATGGATTACCGCGGATTTGGTGTCGGGGTCAGCGCACTGCTGCCGGTGTTTGTACCGGGAGCGCTCTTTCACCTCGGTGACTGTCACGCGCGCCAGGGGGACGGAGAGATCGGCGGCACCGGTGTTGAGATTTCGGCCGACGTGCAGTTCACCGTCCGCGTGCGCAAGAACGCCGGTCTCCGCTGGCCGGCCGGTGAGAGTCGTGACCATACCTTCACCGTAGGCAACGCGCGACCGCTCGACCAGGCGCTTCAGCACGCCACTACCGAAATGCAACGCCGCCTGCAGCAGGAGTATGGACTGGACCGGGTAGCTGCGGCGCTCCTGATGGGCCAGTGCATCGAGTACGACGTCGGCAACGTCTATGACCCGGCGTACACCGTGGTCTGCAAGCTGGCGAATGATCTGCTCGCGGCGCTCTGAGGTTGTTGCGGCAGAATCGCGACGCGTCCCATTGCAGCGGACGTTCCATTGCAGCGCAACAGACAGTTGCGTATCATCACTACGCAGGAGGAACCGCATCAATGCAACAGCCGATGCAAGACCGGTCGCGCCATGCCGATGCACCACAGACAGATACACCACAGCCAGTTCCACCGCCGGACGGCCGGGCGGCCGCCGACCCGCGCGAGTATCCGCGGCGTCCGTTTGTCGGGGTCGGCGTTGTGGTCCTGCACGGCGAGAGCGTGTTGCTCATCCGGCGCGGCAACCCGCCGCGGGCCGGCGAGTGGAGTCTGCCGGGCGGCGCACAACACGTAGGAGAGACCGTCAGAGAGACTGCCGTCCGGGAAGTGCGTGAAGAGACAGGGGTCGAGATCATCGAGCCGCACTTTCTTGAAGTGATTGACGCAATTATCCGCGACGACGAAGGGGTGCCGCGGTACCATTACACATTGATAGACTTCTGGGCCCGGTGGCGCTCAGGAGAACCGTACGCCGCGGATGACGCACAGCATGCCGAGTGGGTTCCGCTATCAGAGCTTGAGAACCTCGGCTTGTGGAGCAAGACGGTAGAAGTCATTCGCGCCGCACACGAACGGCGCGGATCATCGACGCCGATACCGTAGCTCGATCTCGTACGGGTGGGTGACCCCGGTGTAGATCGCACCGGTTCGGCTGACGCTCTGGTTGCGGTTGTCGTACTCGATGGTGACGTTTTCGTTCCGAACAATTCGGTGGCGCGCCTCCAGCGGCACGTCGCTGTCAACCGAAACCGGATCGTCGTCATCGAAGGCGATGTCGGTGAAAAAGGTTTCGTCGTACATCCGCACGCGCACCAGCTTCTCGGCCTCCTCCAGCGGGAGACGAAACGGAACAAAGAACCGATAGACGATGCGGTGATCGCGCATAAGTGCACTGAATCGCTCGACCGTCTCGGTTGGATACCGCGTTCCGTCAACAAAGACATAGGTGAAATAGTCGTAGAACTGAAGGTTCGAGAAAGCACCCTCGCAGATCGACCGCACGACCGAATCGGAGAACGGCCCCTGCCGTGGTGCTCCGAAGTCGAGCACAATCATGGAGGTGAACAGCTCGTCAAACGCCCATTCGGCCCAGAACCCCTCAAGCCCGTCCCGATCGAACTCAAATGTCACCCGCGCGTCGATAAACACGTGGGGATGCGCCACAGCGCGAAGGGGAGCGAGCGCGAGCAGTACCAGCACGAGAGTCGCGACATGAAAACCTGTTGTCCTTCTCGCTGTTATTCGTTCGGGCATCGTTTCTCTCGGCTGCATCGTTCCGTCCTGACTCATTAATATCAACTATCGGCACGCTGCGCAAGACGCTCGAGCGCTCCAGAGCCCCGGGCGGACGGGCACGCTTCAGCCCTGCGGTTGAAACGCCTCTCTTCCGGGAAAGCGGAAGCGCCTGCGCGCCACCGCCTCGCTGAACACCGCGAAACTGCACTGCGCCGTACAGAACAGCGTACCGCTGCGTCCATGAACCGACACTTCTATCACCGCGTTTTTCTGCCCCTCTTCCACCGCGTGCGCCTCGATGTGAAACGGTGCGTCCGCTGCCCGAGCCGGCAGATGATAGCTTATCTGCAGTTCGCGCGTCATACCCGCGGTCCCCAGTACCACATGCAGGTACCAGGCGGCCACCTCATCGCAGAGCGTAGCCAGAACTCCACCGTGGGTGACACCCGGATAGCCTTCGAGGTCGGCGCGGGGCTGCCATTGGCTCGTGACCCGCCGGCCGTCGAGAAAGAACTTCAGTTGCAGGCCGATCGGATTGTTTGGCGAGCAGCCGAAACAGCGGTAGTCGTCGCTTCGCGCGTAGGGGTTGGGAATCGGTTGTGGTGTGGTGTCCATGTGGTACGAGTATACGGCAAGCACGGTCGGCGCGCCACCGGGTTAAGGTATTGTCCGCCGAATTACGATAGTATTACTATGACACACAAGGGAGGGGACATGACACGAATCGTCCCGTTGACGGCGGTGTTGTTGCTGTTGGTAGTGGGTTCCGTTTCTGCGCAGGCAAACCCGTTTACCGGGAGTGGACGGGCCGACCGTCCTGCAGCGGAAGAAACGAGTCCGGCGTTCGGTGCGGCAGTGGAGGGGGCAGCAAGTCTCAGCCAGGGCCAACCGCTCTTCCCGCGCCTGAACGCGCTGCTGCGTGAACAACAACGCGCGTTGAATGCCCGCATCGCCCAACTGCTGCGAGGATCCGCAACCCAACCCGCCTCTCAGCCTCCCAACCGCCCGGACGGCTACAGCGGACGCGGCATTCTCATCATCGGGTTGGCTGCGTTTCTCTACGGACTGATCCACGCCGCTCTGCCGGGCCATCGCAAGGTGCTGCTGGTAGCCTATTTTGCCTCGACCCGAGCGCCACTGCGTCACGCCGTCGCGGCCGGGATCGCAGTGGCGGCGCTTCACTCCGGTGCCGCGGCGCTGGTAATCCTCGGTGGCTACTTTGTGATGCAGACCTCACTATCGGCAGCGCTCGACCGTGCCACGCTCTACATGCAGGCGGGCACTGCGGCACTGGTGCTGTTGATTGGGTGCGTCGTGTTGATCGCCAAAATTCGCGAAGCACTCCTGCTGCGCCGTCACGGAAATCCGGGACACTCGCACGGTCACGGACATTCGCACGACCACCGCCGCGAACCGGCCCAGGGCGAGACCGGCGCAGTGGCGCGACTGAGACGACGCATCGGTCTCCTTCCGGCGATCGTGCTCTCATCCGTCGTGCCGTGCCCCGGTTCCGCCATGATACTGCTCTTTGCGCTCTCACTGGGGGTGGTCTGGCTCGGGATATACGCAACCTTCGTCTTCTCAATCGGCATGGCCGTGACCCTCACCGCCGTCAGCGGTGCGGCAGTCATCACCAAACGCGCGGTCACCGGCGTCCTGGACGGTACGTTGGGAGAAGCGCTTCACATCGGCATGGAAGGACTCGGTGGTCTTGCGATGGTCGCCTTCGGCACCCTGGCCCTCTTGCCGCTGCTCTGAATGACACTCCCGTGCTACAATGAGGGGCACAGTGAAGACGGGGTTGGAGCAGTGATATGTATCATCCAAGAATGAATGCGTTCAACCAGACGTTCCACAAGATGTTTGAAGAAGTCACAGCGCATATCGAAGAGCGGTACGGTTCACGTTATCCGCTGCACCCGGCTCGTCCGCCCCACGGTTCAACCTCCAGCCGCCAATCGGACGGACTGTTCAATATCGGAGCCGACTTCACCCCTGGATATGGCTCCAAATACGGGCGCGGCTACCTGATCGACGTTCATATGGCAACGCTTGAAAAGGTTCCGCATGAGGTTCGCTGGGAGATTGTTGAAGAGGTGGTGCGCAAGATCAACGAACTGCTACCGGTCTACTTTCCAGACCGCGAGCTCGAGGTCTTCTCGGAAGGGACGCACTTCAAGATCTGCGGTGACTTTTCCCTCGGAAACGTCTGACCAACTGCGCTCGGGACACGGACACACTACTCAGCTCAGAACTCGTCGCAATACCCGGCCTCGACGGCCAGCAACCAGGTCACGTACGCCACCTAGCACAGCACCAGCAACACCCCCTCACGACGGGAAACCAAACACCCGCTGCGCGAAATCAGCCGCAGCGCCAACGCCGACGCCCCGCGACCCAGGAACTCCGCTCCCGCAGTGAGCAGAACGAGTCCCGCGACGGCTGCCAACGCCACCATTCCGGTCATGCCGGTACTCCGGTCATGCTACAACGGCCACACCAGCAGAATCATCGGAACTGCCGTTGCAACCACCAGCACACTCAGCGGAAGCCCCATCCGCAGATAGTCACCAAAGGTGTACCCTCCCGGTCCCAGTACCAGCGTATTGGACTGGTGACCGATCGGCGTCAGAAACGCGCCGGAGGCACCCACGGCAATTGCCATCAGAAACGGGTCCGCCGATGCCCCAAGTCCGGAAGCAATCCCGAGGCCGATCGGCGCCATCAGCACAACCGTGGCAGCGTTGTTTATGATTCCCGAGAGCAGCATGGTCACCAGCAGAATCACAGCCAGCGTGGCCCAGACCGGCAGTGAAGCACCGGCAACCAGGATCTGGTCTGCAATCAAGGCGGCGCCGCCGGAGGTCTCGAGTGCAGCCCCGACGGGAAGCATCGCCCCAAGCAGCACGATCACCGGCCAATCAACGCTGTGGTACATCTCGCGCACCGGCAGGATTCCGGTCAGCACCATCAGTACGGCGGCCAGCACGAAGGCCACCTGAACCGCAAATACTCCCGCCACAACGAGTGCGATGGAACCGGCAAAAATACTGACTGCGGTAGCGATGCGCTTCGGCCGACCGATGCTGTAGCCGCGCTCGGCCAGCGGCAGGCAGCCCATCGCGCGCAGCGAGTCATCCATTGTCCGGGCGCGCCCCTGGAGCAGCAGCACATCGCCCGCCTTCAGCCGCTGTTTGTCAAATCGCTTGCGAATGCTCTTGCCGCGGCGGGCGATTGCAAGCAGGTTGAGCCCGTACCGCGTGCGCATCTGCGTGCCGGCGGCACTCTGGCCGACCAGCGGCGAATCCGGCGTCACCACCGCCTCGGCTATCTCTACTTCCTGCGAGCCTTCGGCGTCTTTGCGGAACTTCTTGCCGCCGAGCAGCTTCGCTCCGCTCTTGTCGATGAACTCTTTCAGATCGTCCGAGTCGGCTTCCACAATGAGAATGTCGTTGGTCTTGAGCGTCTCCTCCGGTTGCGGAGCGTGAATCCGTTTCCTGGCTCGAACAAGCCCCAGGACATCCACCCCGGTACCCAGTTTGTCGTTGATCTCGCTGATTGCCAGTCCGTTGATCTTGCAGTCTTTGACGATGCGCGCTTCGGTGATGTAGTCCTCGATCTGAAACCGGTCCTCCGCCGAGCTCTCCCCCGAACGCCTGGGGAGCAGCCGTCTTCCTACCAGCGATACAAAGAGCACTCCTACCAGCGCCAGAACCGCTCCCACCGGAGCAAAATCAAACATACCAAATGCACTCCGTCCCGCATCGGCGCGGAAGGTAGAGATGATGATGTTGGGAGGTGTGCCGATCAGGGTCATCATACCGCCAAGCAGCGAAGCGAACGCCAGCGGCATCAGGATGAACGAGGGCGAGGTGCCGTTCTTGCGCGCCATTTGAATGGCTACCGGCATCATAACCGCCAGCGCGCCCACGTTGTTCATGAACGCCGAGGCAACGCACACGACCGCGCTCAACGCCAACACCTGCAGCGTCGGACTCCTACCGATCCTCAACATCTGGTGGCCGATCACATCGACCACGCCCGAGTTCTTCAACCCCTGGCCGACCATCAAGACCGCCGCTACTGCAATCACCGCCGGATGGGCGAAGCCGTGGAACGCCTCGCCGGCGGGAACAATTCCGGTCAGCGTCAGAATCAGCAGGCAGATCAGCGCGGTGATGTCATGCCTGATCCGCCCCCAGATAAACAACACCAGAGCGAGCCCCAGCGTCGCAAAGACAATTGTCTGCTGCATGCACGCAGCATACCGGGCGCGAGACCGTGATGCAATAAAGACCGACAGCGATCTCCGTACCTACCGGCTCGTGGGCAACTCGATCGAGACAAGAATCGGGAAATGATCCGAAGGCGGCGTGCCGTCATCGCCTATCCTGGTGATGATGCGGGCCGCGACTGGATCAAACTCCTCACTCAGCAGAATGTAGTCGATACGGGCAAACTCCGGCTCGGCATCGAAGGCGTGATAGGTTCCTCCGACCTCCTCGTCGGCGCTGAGTTCAGCCAGTGGATCCGTGAGCGGCAGATGAGGCGAACCCTCCACGGGCGCAAGAAGATACTCGAGTTCAGGCCAATCGGGCTCCGCGTTGAGGTCTCCACCCAGGATTATGGGCAGCTCGGCGGCGTTCTCTGCTGCGTGCACCACAATCGCCTCGAGGCTTCGTACGCGCGAACCCTGATGCGCGTGATCGAGGTGTGTGTTGTAGACAACCAGCTGACGCCCGGAATCCATCGTCTCAAAGCGCGCCCAGGTCACGAATCGCGGCACTTCGTTCCCCCAGCTCTCCGAGTACGCTACGTCGGGAGTGTCCGAAAGCCAGAACGAACCTGCCTGCAGAAGCTTGAGCAGCTCCGGGCGATAAAAGATGGCGTTGTGGTTGTCAAACTCGACGTCGCATCCCGCGCAGCGCAGCCACTCAAGCCCGGCCAACAGGTCTTCGCGCTGTTCCTCCGCCGCTTCCTGCAGCAGCAGCAGATCGGGCGCTGCTTCCGAAAGAATCTTGAGAACCACCCCACGCCGGGCCTCCCAGGCAAGCGCCCCCTCGTCCAGCTCGACATGACGTGCGTTGTAGCCTGCAACGGTTATTTGCTGCGCAACTGCCGACAGCGCGCAGACGAGAAGTATTGTAACCCCGATTGAAATCAAGCGACTCATAGGCCAGGCGCCTCACAGATCTTCGCGCGACACCCTACTCAATCACGCGCGCCAACGCTCGCCAGTCCAGTTGCCGCTCGATCTCGGAGAACCGCTCGGCCATGAACTCTCGATTGGTGTGAAAGTTCACCAGAAACAGCTGCGGTGTGGTGCGTGACGCACTGTTGCTGAACAGATCGCGGTTTACTCGCACCAGCCCCCGGGGCTCAGAACCTCCGGGAACCGCAAGCGGCACAATTTCTCCCTCGGTTTGCGCGCCGGGCCGATGCAGGTGCAGCTTCCCCACCGCCTGGGCGCTGCGCTCTGCCGGAGACAGTGCCGCCAGCTCCGCCCTCATCGCGTTGATGCTGGCCTCGAGTTCCGCCTGCTGCTTCTCGGCCGCCTCACGCATCTGTTGTTCATATGCGGCATCCCTGCGATCGGACTCGGAGAGATCGCCAGCCGCTGCGTCAAGCTGGCGCAGCGCTTCATCGAGCTGTGCCTGCAACTGCTCAGCCATCTGAGGTTGCATTTCCATGAGTTGCGTCATGCTCTGTATTGTAGCCTCACGCGCCCGACGGTGCGCCTCGCTCTGCCTCGGCAGTTGAAACTGCGCCAGACGTTGCTGCATCTGCGCCAGTTGCGCCTCCCAGCGTCGAATAATGTCATCGGCGTACTCCTCTACGCTGACGGGGAGCCACAACGGCGGAAAATCGGCCGGTGCCACCACGGCAAACCGCTGCGGTCCCCGCCGCATAACCCGATCGTCCGCAACCGCCTCATACATGGTGTAGTTGCCAACGGTTCGGATCG
>PWMO01000412.1 GCA_003558175.1 Spirochaetaceae bacterium | reverse complement strand
ATTCCCGCACGATAACCTTCTGGCGCTACCAGGGCAAGCCGCTGCAGACCAGTGACCGCGAGAAGGTTATCGTGCGGGAATTCCGATTCATTCACCTTTCCGATCTGGAGCGCTGAGGTTCCTGGCAGTACGTACGAGCCTCGTCCGTGAGTGTATCGGTAGTGCAGCGGTTGCCGCTGCGCTCCTGTCCCGTTTGCGCCGGGAGTGTATTGACCTGTTTTCACCGATGATCGGTCAGTTCGCGGTACGCAACGTCGAACGGCCGCCGTCCACACCGATGATCTGGCCGGTGATCCAGGAGGCTTCTTGCGAGACAAGGAACGCTGTTGCCGCGGCGATATCTTCGGCCGTTCCCAGGCGGAGCAAAGGATGAAGTCTGGCGAGCGACTGTGCGGTCTGTTCGTTGGCCAGTAGAGACGCGGCCAACGGCGTCTGCGTGAGCGACGGAGCGATGGCGTTTACCCGCACCTTGGGTGCGAGCTCGGCGGCCAGCGAAAGCGTCAGACCGTTCACCGCGCCTTTGGCCATGGCGGTAGAGGCGTGAAAACTGAAGCCCTGAGACGCTGCCACGGTGGAGAACAGTACAACCGAAGCCGGCCGTTCACTCTTTTTCATCGCAGGGAGAAGTGCTGCGACAGCCAGCGCGGCTCCGGCAGCGTTGATGCGGAAGTCGTCGACAAAGTCCTGCTCCGTCAGTCGTGCCAGGCTGCGAAGATTGATGGTACCAACTGCGTAGACCAGCCCCGCCAGCGGTGAGCCGGCGTCCTGAGCGACACGGGCAAAAGACGCGCCGTCGGTTACGTCGGCAACCGTGAAGGTGGCTTCCAGCTCCGCTGCGGCCGTCGTCACTGCGTCTTCATTACGTCCGACCAGATGCAGCGCATACCCGCGCTGACGTAGCAGCCGTCCGGTAGCAGCGCCAACCGCACCCGATCCGCCAAAAATGACCAACTTCTCCGACATACCTTACCCCATATTTTATGCTCTGAAATCTCTCCGGCCAAAGCGTGCCGCTTACGCCCTGTCCAGCCGTGCGCTCAATATAGGGATTAATCCGCCTGGCGCATAGCAGAATCAGAACATGGCGCGGAAATTCTTAACGAATTGAACCCGCTCATACGCCGCAGGGTTGGCAACCCTGCCCTGACTGAGCAGTCCGCGGAAGTCGGTGATTTGTTCATAGCGATGGTGCTCCATCCACCCGGCAAGCCGCTCGTTCATGGCTTCGACGACATCAACCCCGTCCTGATAGAGCGCCGACGCAACCTGCACTGCGTTTGCCCCGGCAAGCAGCTGCTTGATGACTCCATCTCCGTCATGCACACCGGTAGACGCCGCCAGGTCGCATCCGACCCTGCCGTGCATGATCGCAATCCACCGCAGGGAGAGGGCCAGCTCCGCGGGAGTACTGAGCACGTTGGTTGGGACGATGGTCAGGTCCGACAGGTTGTAGTCCGGGCTGAAAAAGCGGTTGAACAGTACCATCCCCTTGATCCCGGTTTCCGAGATGCGCTTGAGCGTACTGCCGAGCAGCGTGAAATAGTGGCTCAGCTTGACCGCCACCGGGATGTTTACCTGTTCAAGAACCTGGGCGATGATGTCAAAATAGGTCTGCTCGAACGCCGCCGCGTTTCCGGCGCTGAAGTCCGACGGCATCAGAAAGACGTTGAGCTCGAGGCCGTCGACGCCCTGCCGCTCAATTTCGCGCGCGAAATAGGTCCATTTCTGCGCCGAAATGCAGTTGACTGAAGCAATCACCGGAACCGAAACCGCCTCGCCGGCACGCCGAATCAGGTCCAGATAGTTTGCCACACCGTTCTCCGTGTCAACGTAGTCATACATATCCGCCATTTCGGGAAAGGTGAATCCCGGCTGCTGCATCTGTCTTTCCGTCCGCTGCATCTCGGCAATGATCTCTTCTTCAAAGAGCGACTTCAGCACGACTGCGCCGACGCCCGCATCCTGCAGCCGCTTGAGCTGCTCAACGTTTTCGGTCATTCCGGAGCTGGATGCAACAATGGGGGAGGACAGGGGAAGCCCCATGTAGGACGTCTCGATACTTACCGACTGCTTTTCTGTTGCCATACAGAGATTCTATGGCCAAAGTATCCGGCGCGCAACTAATTCCTCGAGGGGCCGATGCGGCACCAGCGCGCCGCTCCGGCTACATCGAGGCGCGGGCGTACAGCCCTGTCTACATCGAGGCGCGGGCGTACAGCATCCAGCCGGGGTCGGTGACGCTACCGGGGTGCGGGACACGGACTGCCGCACCGCCGGTCAGACGAAACCCGATCATATTGAAGAACAGCGACGAAGTGAGCTCGGTTCCCAGCACCGTTGAAGCGGTGGCGCTGGGGCCGTTGTTGCCGAACATGCCACCCTGTTCAGCGTAGATCGAGATGCCCGCCCCGGTGGAGGCAAGCCCGCGCCACGCGGCGTCATACACCCCAAGCGGCAGGCGCAGTTCCAGTCGGCCAAGCCAGCCCCAATCGGCAACGAGCGTTTCAGCCGCGGATCCCACGGTGCGCCGGTCGGCAAAGCCGCCACCACGATAGGGGAGGCGGTCGAGTGCATCACCGGCGCTGCTGCTGGTCACTGCCGCGGCGGGCACAAATTGCAGCCGCCGCAGCGGGGCCGGAGCGTTGAGCGCGACTGCTGCAACGGTGGTGGTCTCAATCCGGTGGTCGGGGGCGTCAAGCAGCGCCGGTCGATACTCAATGGTCGCAGCGAGGCTGCGGCCTGCGGGCCCGTAGAAGTCGCGAATGGCGCCTCTGCCGGAGCTGGCCACACGGAGCGCCAGCGCCAGCGACAGTTCATCCAGCGATACACGGTCCGGGCTGCGCAGCGTTCCCAGAAAACTGCGTTCATCCGGTGCGGCCATCGTGTTGCGGTATTCTGTATCGAACGATGCGTCCAGACGGCGGGTGAACCCGGGGTAGGTCTGTTGCAGCAGCGGCCGCTCGACTCCGGCAGTCAGCGTAGTACGCTGGTACTGCTCGCTGGAGTCGAGTCTGCTGTAGTCCTGCTGGACCCGCAGCTGAAAGCGGGTGTGGCGCGGAGTATACCCCCAGTTGAGCAGCGCCGTTGGCTGCTCGGCCCAGGGGTTGCAGGTCAGGGAAAGCAGTACATCGTGGCGCTCCAGATTGCTGGCCGCAACCAGCACCGCACCGATGTCCAGCTCGGCGTCGTCGTCCGTTCCGGCGCGCAGCATGAACTGCGGCAGCCAGAGAATAGGGCGCGGCAGATCGCGGTAGCGTCGTTCACCGGATAGCCCACCTGATGCCGGCGCCGGCTCTCGATCAGAGGCGAGATCGCGCTGCGGGCCCTTCGCAGCTCGCGCGCCGCCCGGCGAGTCGTTGCCGGGGTGCAACGCGTCGGCGCTACTGCCGCTATTGCCGCCACCGGCTGCAAGCTTGACCGCGTAGCCGTCGGCGGTGTAGCTCGCGTAGATGATTGCCTCGGCGCTGCTTCCGGCGCCACCACCACCGTTGCCGCCACCGCCGGGTTGATTGGCCGATCGCAGAGACGGCACAGGGAACCCGGCAAAGGCGGCGACCGGATCACGCAGAACCAGCTCCGGCGGGCTCAGTTGCAGCGCTTGCCGTTCCGCCCGGCGGACCACCCGGCTGCGGAGCAGTGTAAGCCGCTGTTCGACTTCTCCGCCGTACCAGAGCTCCAGTTCCTCCCCGGTGTCGACGAAGCGTGGAAAATGGAGCCCAACCGCACTGGAACGTGCGAGCAGGCTGCCGTCGCGCGCATCAAGCAGGATGATGTGCTGCCTCCCGCTGCGGTTCTCGGCTACCGCGATCATCTCTCCGTCGGGAGAGAAGGTGGGAGTGAACAGCGTTGCCGGGCCGGGGTGGTAGAGAGGTTGGAGCAGGCCCGTTGTGGTATCGATGCGAACCAGCCGAGCGAAGCTCCCGGCCCGTTGTACCGCTACCAGGTCCGACCCGTCCGGGGAGAGTGCCGGATGGAACAGCCGCGCGCCGCGCGTGAGGCGGGTGGCCTTCCCTCCCGTCCGTTGCGCCTCCAGATCGAGCAGGTAGAGGTCGGAGCTGCTCTCGTCACCGAACTTGCCGGAAAGCTGCGGCTCGAGAACCGCAACGACCGCCCGGCGACCGGCACGGTCAACCGTCCAGGACCACTGGTCAAGGGGAACAGCTGCCGAGAGCAGCCGGGGAGCGGCGGGTACGGAGTCGCGCGCCGCGACGACCGACGCTGTACGTTCCGCGTCCCACACATCATCCCACGACCAGAGATAGAGTCCCGGGACTGCGTCGAGACCACGGCCCCAGAAAACGAGCCCGCGCTCGGTGGCGGTGGGCAGTGTCCAGCTGCCGGGTCCCGCGGGCGAGAGCACGATCGTCGGGGCGTGGCCGGAACCCGCATCGGCCGACTCGGTGCGCTCTGCGTAACGCTTCTCTAACGACGCAACCATCTCTGCGTAGAGATCCTCGGCGCGCGTACCGGTCGTGCGGCGGATTGCGCGCCGCATGCCAAAGAACGGCGCGCGCTGGAAGGCCCGGTTCAGCTCTACGAACGCTTCCTCTCCATGCTCTTCGAGCAAGTAGTCTACAATGAGGTAGCCTGCAGCGTAGATGCGGCCCGCAGGCGCGGAGTCGGAGCTGTATCCCGCCTGGTCATAGCCGTACATGCGGTCTTCGAGCACCGGCGCGACGTGGAGCATTTCGAAGAACGGGTTCTCGCCGCGTCCGCCCGGAGCGAGAGCGCTCTCGCCGTACGTTGCGATCCCCTCGACAAACCAGCCGGGCATGAACGGCACGCTTGCCGCGGTGGCGAGCGGACCAAAGACCCGTGACAAGCTCCCGAAGAACCCGACCGGCCGTGCCAGGTGGACGTAGTGAATCAACTCGTGGACGAAGAGCGTCTCGATCCAGTCCGGCGTAGAAGCTCCAAGCCACGGCCCGGACGGGCTCGAGACAAAGAGATTAATCCGCGGCGGGTAGGGCGAGTAGAATCCGTTGGCGATAGCCGTGTTGCCGTGGATGACTACCGGGATCCGTTCGCGCGGTGCGTAGTCCAGGAAGCGGCTGACCCGCTCGAAAACCCCCGGAGCGAGAGATGCAACCTCCGCCGCTGTTTGCCGGTCCCGTTCGGTGTAGATGATCTGAAAGTGTTCGGTCTCGTGCTGCAGCCAGTTGTTACGCGCGGCTGCCTCGGGTGGTGCCGGCGCAGCGATCGGCACAGCCAGCGCGAGCAGGCCGCAAATGAGAAATAGACCGCGCGCCACCGACTACGCCCTTACCCGACTATTCCTTGTCACGGGGAACCAGGCAGATGAAGCGCAACGGTGCACCGCCCTCCGCCGCAGCTCCGCCTGATGCCGCACCCCCGCCTTCAGCTCCGCCGGGATTGCGGAATTGATGCTTCTCTTTGGGAAGCACGAGGGCGTAGTCTCCGGCCTTGATCGGGTGTTCATTCCCCGCCTCGTCTACCACAATCCCCGCACCCTCCAGCACGTAGTTGATGTGCTCCCACGGGTGGGCGTGGTAGGGTGTGTGCCCTCCCGGCTCGACGGTAAATACCCGCAGCGACATGGTTGGCGTTCCGTCGGCCACGCCGACCGGCACCTGCTTCTGTATCCCCTGCATCCCCTCCATCTGGGGTGCCGACACGGGAACGTCACTGAGCGATGTGATCTTCATACCTTCATTATGTGGGGATTGCGACCCGGGTCAAGCGCGCGTTCAGGTCGGCGAGTGGGCGAGGCAGGACGGCCGCTGCTTTTAGAACCACCTCCGGCCCGATCGCGGGCCGGAGGTGGAGTCAGCTCCGTGGGAGCTCATCGAAACACCGGTCAGACTACTCCGAGAGAAAGAACTCAACGCGGCGGTTTTTCCAGCGGTTCAGTTCGTCGCCGTGGGGTACCACCGGCGCGTAACCGCCCTTTCCGATGGTTGTCATGCGTGCGGCCGGGATTCCTCGCTGAATGAGTGCATCCCGGATCGCCCGCGCCCGAGCGGTTGACAGCGGAAGCAGCGTCTGGTTCTCTTCGTTCTCCCAGACTGAGGTCGGCCGGTTCCACAACAGGCGCACCGCATGGCCCTCCAGCTCGATGGTGTGGTTGGGGTAGCGGGTGAGGATCTGCGCCAGTCGGTCCAGCGTGGCCAGGTTGGTGCGACGGGTCTCGGCCGGTACGTCGCGGTAGTCGGCGGTGAACGGCTTGAAATAGATGCTCGAGATCACAATCTGCAGCCGATCGCCGACGCGCATTACCAGGATATCGATCGGAACGGTAAACTCGGCGCTGCCGCGGTTTCCCACCATGTCTTCGGCGTGCACTACCAGCTTATAGTCGCTTGCCGACTGAACCCACTCACCGCTGTCGGAGGTACCGTCCCACTGGTAGACCCCGCCGCGGAAGCTGCGCGAAGGGATGCGGCGGAACGTGTTGCCCATGGGGTCGAGGATCTCAGCCGACCAGTCACGTACTCCGCTGGGATCGTTGACCGAGACCGCGATTCGCAGTGTATTGCGTACATTGTCATCCACCGGCTGAAACGGCAGCGGACTCATGGTTGCGCGGATTGCCGGTGGCGAGCGGTCGAGGCGTACCGGGTATTCGGTTACCTCGGTGGCGAGGTTGCCCTTTTCGTACTCGACCTCCAGTCGGCCAAAGTACATTCCCTCCGGGGCTGCGCCTTCGGCCGATGTTCCGTCCCAGACGATGGTGTCGGTGATGGCGGTACGGTCCGCCGGCTGATGCCGCATGACCTCGGTGCCGACTTCATCCACCACCGTGAACTCCCAGTGTGCAATGCCGTCGCTCACCTCGGCTTTCAGGTCAAACTCAACGACCCGGTATTCCGCCGCAGCCGCGGGGTTGAACGCCAGACGCCGCGGCGTGACCGCCACCGGTGTCGGTCGGGTGTCGACCACAATCCGCGAAACGGAAAACGAGGCACTGTTGCCGGCGGCATCGCGCGCGCTAAGCGTGTATCGGTACGCGCCGTCGGGAACCATTTCGCCGTGGCGGTCACGACCGTCCCACACGGCCGATGCCAGCTGACCGTCCCACTGGAACTCTCGTACTACCGTGCCGCGCGCGTCGGTAATCGCACCGCGCCAAGGGTGTTCCTCGCGCGAATGCTGCGTAATGGTCACGGTGTCACGTCGTCCGTCTCCGTCCGGCGAGAATACCGTCCAGTTGGCCCGAACGGTGGCCCGAGGCGGAGTCAGGTCGAGCTCGAAGCGCTCGGAGCTCACCACCGGGCTGTAGCCATTGCGATAAACTACGCGCAGTTCGCCACTGTAGTTTCCTTCGGGTAGTCTGCGGCCGCTGTTGTCGCGACCGTCAAACTGCACCACTCCGGTGGCCAGGTCTTCGGGCCGCCAGGTGCGCACTTCCGCGCCGCGGGCGTTTCTCACTGCCAGCGCGATATCGGCGATCTGGTCCCGCGCATCGGCGCGAATGACAAATCGAACCGTATCGTTCACACCGTTGTCATTGGGCGAGAATGCCAGCGGCGAAACGGTGAGTCCGACGGGGAAGCTGCGGCGGTCGAGCAGGATATCATCAAGTGCAGTGGAGAAGCTGTTGCCGGCGCGGTCGGTAGCACTGAGAATGTAGCGGTACCGTCCGTCCGGAGCAGGAGTGCCGTCCGTGGTCGTTCCGTCCCAGACAGCGGTTTCGGGCTTGCCGCTCCACTCGTAACCGGCTACCTCTCGACCGTCTTCAGCGATTATCCGGGCGCTCCAGAGGTCTTCGGTTGTAGCGTTTGCATGGTGTATCTCCAGCGTGTCCTGGTTTCCGTCCCCGGTGGGCGCGAATACCAGGTAGGGAGCCGACACCGTTGCTGACGGCGGCGTGTTATCCACGACTACCCGAACCGAGGGAGACGTGCCGTGGTTGTCGCTGAAATCCCAGGCGCTGACCGAGATCAGGTAGACGCCGTCGGGGACCCAGTTGCCACCGTTGTCGGTTCCGTTCCAGCGGAGT
>PWMO01000280.1 GCA_003558175.1 Spirochaetaceae bacterium | reverse complement strand
GGGCCGTTCGTGCCGCAGCGGCTGGACAACGGGGTCGGAAAAGGGGTGCGTGTTGCCGCCATAGAGAAGGATTACGACGCAGAGCTGCGCCTGGTGTACGACCCGACGCATCCTGACGCAATCCAATCGGGACCGCGGGCAGGGTACGTGGAGATGCCCAACGTGAACGTGGTCAACGAAATGGTCGATCTCATTTCGGCCTCGCGGTCGTACGAAGCCAACGTACAGGTGATCAACGGCGCACGAACGATGTTCACTCGAGCGCTCGAGATCGGCCGCTGATACAGGCTAAGGGGAGGGGATAGCATATGAGGCTTCTGTCACCGGATCAGGTTCACGGCGACATTTTTCGTCTTGATCGGACACATGCAAATCACTTCGCTGGGCGGCATGATCGGCCTGCGGCAGATGCACCGCAGGACTTCCAGAGCATGCTGTTTGAAGGGCTGAACGGTGTAAACCAGGCGCAGCAGCAGCATGCCGAGCTGTCGGTGCAGGCCCTTATCGACCCCGACAGTGTCAATCCGCACGACGTGACCATCGCCGGGGCCAAGGCCAATATGACGCTGAATATCGCGCGCAACGTAGTTGACCGCGTGATTCGCGCCTATCGTGACGTGATCAACATACGGTAACGGCGCCGTGACCGGATAACGAGAGGAACCGCCCACAGGGCGTCATGTACTGGGAGGGGACATGAATAACTGGCTCAAAAACGTAGCCCAACAGATCAAACAGCTGTGGGGCAAATGGCAACCGCTTCAGAAGGGAATCTTCGTCGCGGTGCTCGTTGCGGCGGTTGTCGGTATTGTTCTGCTGATCAACTTCAGCGCCGCGCCGCGTGCGGTTCCGCTGTTAAGCCGCGCAGTCACCGACGACACCGAGTTCAACCGAATCACCACGCGCCTCGACCAGGAGAACGTGAACTACACGGTCACTGCCGACCGGCGCATCATGGTGCCGGACGAATCCACGGCGCAACGCATGCGCGCCGTACTCACGCGTGAGGATCTCATCCCGCGTGACACCGATCCGTGGGAGCTGTTCGACATCGACCGCTGGACGCAGACCGACTTTGAGCGCAACGTCAATCTGCAGCGGTCCATCACCCGGCAGCTTCAGCAGCACATCGTCGCGCTCGACGACGTGGACTCTGCCAGTGTCAACCTGGTGCTTCCGCAAGCCGAGCTGTTTCGCGAGGATCAGAATCCGGTCACCGCGTCGGTGATCATCACGCCCAAGCCTGGATCCGATATCCGCGAGAATCGCCGCAAGATCGAAGGCATTGAAAAGCTGATCAAGTTTGCGGTTGAGGGGTTGCAGGAAGAGAACATCACCATAACCGACCGCGCCGGAATTGTGCTCAACGACTTCGACCGGATGGAGAGTTTCGACCGCCTGGAACTTACCCGGCGCGAGTTCCGTCTCAAACAGGAGATCGAGAGTCGCTATATCCGCGCCATTCACGATGCGTTGTCGCAGATTTACGGCCGCAGCCGTGTTAAAGTGGTGAATATCGACGTCGATCTGCTGCTGGGTGTGCGTACCGCCGAGACCGAGGAGGTCTTCCCGATAGAGACGGTGCCGGATGATCCGCGCACGCCGTTCAGCGAACGCGAGTTCGTCATGTCGGTGCCCCGCTCGTCCGAGATGATCGAAGAGCTGTACCGCGGTACCGGCTTCAACCCGCAGGGCCCTCCGGGGCAGGAGGGACAGACTCCTCCCGCCTACCGCGATCTCGACAGTATGATCGGCGAATGGTCCAACGTCGAGAGTCGGACCAACTATGAGATGAATACGCGCCGACTCTACGAGGAGAAGAGCCCGGAGATCCGCCGCCTGACCGCGAGTATCGCGCTGGACGGCGTATGGCGCAAGCAGTATGATGAGCAGGGTAACCTGGTGATGAATCCTGACGGGAGTATCGCGCGCGAATACATCCCGGTGAGTGAGGACGAGCTGGGGCGTGCGCTAGATCTGGCGCGCAATGCCGTTGGGTTCAGTCAGGGTCGCGGTGACTCGGTCAGTGTGCAGCACATTCAGTTCGACCGGTCCCTCGAGCACGAGGAAGAGGACCTTGCTTTCCGGCGCCGCCGGCAGGTGCAGATGATCATTCTCTACTCGCTGATCGGCATCGCCATCCTGCTGGTCTCGTTCATTGTCTTCCGGCTTGTTTCGCGCGAAATCGAGCGCCGCCGCAGGCTGCGCGAAGAAGAGCTGGCGCGGCAGCACCAGGCGATGCGCGAGGCAGCGCTGCGCAGTGCGGAAGAAGAGGGGACCGAAGTCGAAATGTCGGTCGAGGAGCGGGCCCGACTCGAGATGCAGGAGAACGCCATCAATATGGCGCGCGAGCATCCTGAAGACGTGGCGCAGCTCATTCGAACCTGGTTAATGGAGGAGTAGCCTATGGCCAAGGCAAGTCGGGCTACCGCTGCCGGCGGCGGGACCGCCACCGCCGGCAAGAAAGGCGCTGCACACCGCAAGGAGCTCACCGGCCGCCAGAAAGCCGCCGTCTTTCTGATTACCATCGGTTCGGAGATCTCTTCGGAGATCTTCAAGCATCTGCGTGAGGACGAGATCGAGGCGCTGACCTTCGAGATCGCGCGGCTGGAGAACATCGAGCCGGAAGACCGTGACAAGGTGTTGATGGAGTTCCAGGAGCTGATGATGGCTCACGACTTCATCACTACCGGCGGCATCGACTATGCGCGCGAGCTGCTGGAGAAGTCGCTTGGGTCGCAGAAGGCGGTGGACATCATCAACCGGCTCACCTCGAGTCTGCAGGTCAGGCCGTTTGACTTCATCCGGCGCACCGATCCCACCCATCTGCTGAACTTTATTCAGCAGGAGCACCCGCAGACCATCGCGCTGATCCTGGCCTACCTGGAACCGCAGAAGGCGTCGGCGATACTGTCCAACCTGCCGCACGAGGTGCAGTCGGACGTCGCCAAGCGTATCGCCAAGATGGATCGCACTTCGCCGGAAGTTCTGCGTGAGGTGGAACGCGTGCTGGAGAAGAAGCTTTCTACGCTCTCTTCGGAAGACTACACCTCCGCCGGCGGCGTCGAGAGCATCGTGGAGATTCTGAACCTGGTAGACCGCTCAACGGAGAAAAAGATCATCGAGTCGCTGGAAGATGAAGATCCGGAGCTGGCCGAGGACATCAAGAAGCGCATGTTTGTCTTCGAAGACATCGTTATGCTGGACGATCGTGCCATCCAGAAGGTGCTGCGCGAGGTTGACACTACCGAGCTCGCCAAGGCGCTGAAGGCGGTTGACACCGAGGTCCAGGACAAGATCTACCGCAACATGTCCAAACGGGCCGCCACACTGCTCAAAGAAGACATGGAATACATGGGACCGATTCGGATGAAGGATGTTGAAGAGGCACAGCAGAAAATTGTCTCAATCATCCGTAAGCTCGAAGAGCAGGGCGAGATCGTTGTTGCTCGTGCCGGTGAGGACGAGCTGGTTGTATAACCTGCACGCAGACGCGTGTGGACAGGGGAAGCGTTGTGGCCAAGAACGTGTTTCGAGCGGGAGAAGTCAAAGTTCTCGACGGCAAGGTCTTCATCGAGGGGCCAAGTGCGCCCAGCGTAATGGACGTTGTTGAAGAGCTCGGTGAAATCGAAGAATATCGCGGCCCGACAGCGGACGACCTGCGGCGCGAGGCGGAGCAGTTCAAGGCCGGCTGGGAAGAAGAAAAGGCGCGAATGGTCGCCGACGCCCAGGAAGAGGCGAAACGCATAACCGAAGAGGCTGAGAAACGCGCCTTTGACGAGGTGAAGCGTCGCACCGACGAGGCGCAGCAGATCAAGCAGAAGGCCGAGCAGGAAGCGGAGACCGCGCTGACCGATGCTCGACAGCAGGCTGAGAAGATTGTGGCCGATGCCGAGGCGCGAGCCACCGACGTCGAGCAGGACGCCCACCAGCGTGGGCTCGAACAGGGTGAGCAGAAAGGGTTTGACTCAGGCAAGGCCGAGGTGGGACGGCTGATTGACCGGCTGCATGTGATTATCGATAAGGCGATTCAGCGACGCAACGAAATCATCGAAGAGTCCGAGGCGCAGCTGATTCACCTGGTGCTCGAAATTGCCGGCAAGGTGGTCAAGGTGATTTCCGAGAACCAGAAGAACATCGTCATCAACAACATGGTTCAGGCGCTGCGCAAACTTAAGAGTAAGTCGGACGTCACCATTCGGGTCAACCTGAAGGACCTCGAGATGGCGACGGATCACGTCAAAGAGGTGATCGACATGGTGGAACGGGTCGGCAACGTCAGTATCGCCGAAGACACCACCGTCGATCCAGGCGGGTGCATCATCGAGACCGACTTCGGTCGGATCGACGCGCGCATATCCTCGCAGCTTCGCGAGATCGAGGATCGTATCCTCGAGATTACTCCAATTCAGAGCAGGGCTAAGCTGAAGGAGTAGAATCGCGGGCAATTGGGAGGGAGCCCGTGGGAATGTTTGATAAGTACACCGCAGTTGTCGAGCGCATCGAACCGATCAAGCAGATCGGACGCATTCGGCGTGTGCAGGGACTGTTGCTCGAGAGCGACGGTCCGCAGGTATTTGTCGGCGAGCTGTGCCAGATCGTCATGCCGCGCGACGCCGGCACCGTCTGGGCTGAGGCGGTGGGCGTCTCCGGGTCAACCGTGCAACTGATGCCGTACGCCGAGGTTGACGGCATAGAGGTGGGCTGCTCGGTGGTTGGAACTGGTGAGCTGCTGCAGGTTCCGGTCTCCGACAAGCTGCTCGGCCGTGTCCTCGACGCGCGCGGACGGGCAATGGACGACGGCGGCGACATCGGTTCGGCCGAGCTCTACCCGGCCATTGGCGGGGTGCCGGGAGGGCTGGATCGAGCCGCAATCGAAGAGCAGATTGTCACCGGGGTGCGAGCCATCGATGGCCTGATCCCGGTGGGGAAGGGGCAGCGGCTCGGTATCTTCTCGGGAAGCGGGGTGGGAAAGTCCACGCTGCTCGGCATGATTGCCCGCAACACCTCCGCGGACGTAAACGTTATTGCGCTGATCGGCGAGCGAGGACGCGAGGTGCGCGAGTTCATCGAGCAGGACCTGGGGCCCGAAGGGCTGGCCCGCTCGGTGGTGGTGGTATCGACCTCCAACACGCCGCCTCTGGCGCGGCTGCGCGGTGCCTACGTCGCCACGGCAATTGCCGAGTATTTCCGCGACCAGGGAAAGGACGTCATGCTGCTGTTCGATTCGGTGACCCGTTTTGCCCGTGCCCAGCGCGAGATCGGGCTGGCGGTCGGGGAGCCCCCGGCAACGCGCGGCTTCACGCCGTCGGTGTTTTCTACGCTGCCCAAGCTGCTCGAACGGTGCGGCACCTCAACGCACGGCACGATTACCGGTTTCTATAACATCCTGGTTGAGGGTGACGACATGGATGAACCGATTGCCGATGCGGTGCGTGGAATTCTCGACGGACATCTGGTTCTGTCGCGTCGTCTGGCGCAGCGCTATCACTACCCGGCCATCGACGTTCTGGCTTCGGTCTCCCGGCTGGCGAACAAGGTTTCGTCTCTGACGGTGCGTGATGCCGCCGGGTATATTCGGCGTCTGATGGCCGCCTACAGCGACAGCGAGGACCTGATCAACGTCGGCGCGTATCAGCGCGGGACGAGCCGTGAGATCGATGAGGCAATCGAAAAGCTGCCGCAGATCAACGGATTTCTGCGACAGGACATAGACGAACGGGCACCATTGGAAGACACGCGACGTGCCGTTCTGTCGATCGCGGGTATCGGTGAGGCGGGTAGCCTGGCCGAGGAGGCAACCTCGTGAAAAAGTTTCAGTTTCGACTGGCGGCAGTGCTGAAGCTGCGCGAGCATCGGGAATGGGAGTGGGAACTGAAGCTCGGCGAGGCGACTTCACGCTGCGTGGCGCTGCAGGATGAGCTGAAGCGCGTGGCAAACGAGCATCGGCAGACCGTGGCGGCCGGCGCCGGGGCAAACTCGGCCGATATCGAGTTCCGCATGTGGCAGGGCGCCTACCTGTCGTTTCTGGAACAGCAGCGACTGCAACTCGCCGATGAGCTGCAGCAGGCGCAACAGGCGCGAGAAGAGATCCAGCAGCAATACGTTGAAGCGATGCGGCAGCGCAAGGTGCTCTCCGGGTTGAAGGATCGTCAGGAACTGTCGCACCGGCGCGAACAGCAGCGCATCGAGGGAAAGACTCTCGATGACGCAACCAACGCGCGCACTGCCCGTGCGCGTGGCGTGATACAGGAGGCTGGATTAGATGGCGCGCTATAGCAAGGTGGGAGCCGCGCCGCGGATTGTAGTACTGACGCTTCTGGTGCTGGTGCTTCTGGTCGGCGGGACGCTCTGGTTCAATTACCTCGGGCTGATTGACGCGCGGGGACTCGTTGCTCCGGTCGCCGGACTGTTCGGTATCGGCCGTCCAACGGAAGTAGACCCCGCCGATGACGCGATCCTGCTCGACAGCGCCAGACTGGCCAAGCGCGAACAGGCGCTCGTCCTGATGTCGGAAGACATCGCGCGGCGCGAGCGAGAGCTGGACGACGCCACCGCGGACCTGGCTCGCCTGCGCGACGAAATCGAGGCGCGGGAGAGCGAGTTGCGTGACCGAGAGATTTCATTCAACCAACGGCTGCGCGAAGACGAGAATAGAAGAGCAAGGGTTGAGCAGATTTCGCGGAACCTTACCGGAATGCCGCCTGACAATGCGGTTGCGATTCTGCAGGACTTTGACGACCAGCTGCTGATCGAGACGCTCCAGGTAACCGAGGAGCGTGCCGAAGCGGCCGGCGAATTCTCGCTGGTGCCGTTCTGGTTATCCCAATTTCCGCCGCAGCGTGCGGCTGAGATTCAACGGAAGATGACAATCAGAGCCGACCAGTGATACCGGAGGTGCTCGGGTGTTGCAGAACCCCGGCGGATCACTACACGCCATCGGCGACCTGCTCGCGTTCTCACGAAATCAGCGGCCCGACATCGGGCTGAACAGTCCGGCGCTCGATCTGTTTCAGCAAAGCCTGGACGCCGCCCTGCGGATTGACACTCGCGACGCAACACGCGCCGGCTCCAGGGGACCGCTGCAGGAGCTGGACGACTTCGCGCAACGGGCCCGGGCCACCGATGCGGCGCAGCGGCGCAACGATCAGCAGCGGGACGCGGTTCGCGCCGAGGAAAGAGCCAGGGAGCGAGCCGCGGAGGTCCGCACCAACGCCGAGGCCGGCGCCAGAACCGAGCCCCGGGACGAAGTAACCCGGAGAGACGCCGGAAAACAAGACAGCAAGAAAGACGGCGGAGACGCTGAGACCACCGCCTCCGATGCCGCCAAAGATGCCACCGCCTCCGATGCCGCCAAAGACGCCAACGCCTCTGAAGCGTCCGATGCCGCCGACGCGGACAAGACCGTGGCGGTAGACGCTGCGCGGCTGCTCGCGGCGCTGAAAGCCGGTGCGGAATCCGACGCCGCTGCCGAAGCAGATAAGGCCGCCCGCGCCGGCAAGGCCGCGGCTGGTGGCGGCTCAAACGACGATAGTTCCAGCAGCGACGTAAGAGACACCGCCTTGAGCGAAGACCTCGGTGCGCTGGTCGCGGCCGCCGGTCGAGCCGATGCAGCAATGCAGGATACGGCGGCGCAGGAAACAGCAGCGCAGGAGAAGGCGGCGCGCGGGGATGCACAGCAGGACGCTCACGTGAAGCGTGCGGTAGACAGCGGTGCAAGAGCGCGCTCCGCCGGCGATGCGGCAACGCGCGCGACTGAAGACGCAAACAGAGAGGCGGTCAATCAGGGGCTGCGCACAGCGCTGCGTGACGGCACCCTTCGCGCGGCGGCAGAAGCGCTCGCACGGTCGGGCGCAGAGACGCAGGCCGGCGATGAAGAGGGAATTGACGGCAATACCGTGCGTACCCTGCGCGAGCTTCTGCTGCGTGGCGCAAACGGCGGGCAGGAAACTGAAGAAGAGGGCGGCGCGAAGGGACAAGACGGGGAGAACGGCCGTGACGCTCGCAGCGAGGCGCGCGCGGCGGATCGCAGCTCGCGTCGCAATGC
>PWMO01000471.1 GCA_003558175.1 Spirochaetaceae bacterium | reverse complement strand
CTCGATGGTGGCCAAGATCATTGCAAGCGGCCGCGATCGCCAGGAAGCCATCGCACGGCTGAGACGCGCGCTGAACGAGATGCGGATCCGTGTCGAGGGGGGAACCACAAACCGGGCGTTCCTGTTGCAGCTTCTCGAGACCCCCGAGATTGTCGACGGTCCGGTTCACACCCGCTTTGTCGAGAGCATGCTGCAAGGGGCTCCCGGCGTGATCCAGCGGGACCGCTGGGACGTTGCGCTGCTTGCCTGCGCCGTCTCGCAGTACCTCGAGACCAACCGCGCCGAGCTGCTGAACTTCAAGCAGCAACTCACCGCCGGCGGCTACCCGCGCGAAGTCTCGGCTTCGCATGGGCTGACGGTCAATCTGAGTGCGCAGGGCAACAGCTACAGCTTCCTGGTTCAGGCCGTCGGGGGCAATCACTACCACATCGGCACCGAAGACGGCCGCATTTCGGTGACCTTCCAGCGGCGCGATTATCAGGCGGTGCTGGTCTACAACGGCGAGCGCCATCGGGTGCAGATCGTCCGACGCGGCGACACGCTGCAGTGTGAGGTCGGCGCCGTCCCCTACTTCGTCGAGATCGAATCCTCGGGCTTTGTTCGTGCTCCGTCCCCCTCAATAGTATTGGCCGTTCACGCCCAGCCGGGACAGACGGTGGCGAAGGGAGACCTGCTGCTGTCGCTTGAAGCAATGAAGATGGAAATGCTGGTTACAGCGTCTGAATCCGGCACCGTTCGCGAAATCCTGGTCAAGCCGGGTGAGCAGGTTGCCGCGGGTCAGCCACTGGCTCAGGTGGAAAGCGGAGAGCAGGACGCCGAAGAAGAAGCAGCCGCTCCGACAGCTCCCCAGGTGCGCTTCGCTCCGGCGGCACCCGACGCTCCCGCGGCACCCGATGCTCAGGAGCCCCGGGCCGATGCAACGGACGAGATCTGGAACCGGCTTGCCCGCGAGTATCGCGCGGTGTTCCTGGGATACGATCATCCCAGGGACGCGCCTGGTATTCTGGCCGAGATCGAGAAGTTCTGCGATGCACAACCCGCTTTCCGGCGCCGACTGCCGCGACTGCTCTTCGACGGCGTCAGGCTCTACCCGTTGATCGAGACCCTGTTCTCCCAGGAGCCGATACACGATGAAGGGCTGGCGCGGCCCGCCGCCGCTTCCGAACTGCTTACCCACTACTTCCGCCGCGAGTTCGACAAAGAGAAGGGGCTGCCGGCACAGTTCCTGCAGAACCTGAACGCGGCGTTGTCGTGGTATCCAGAAATCGAACCCTCCGACGCGGATGGCGAAAAGAGCGTGTTACTGCGCATGTACCGCTCACACGCCAACCTCGCTACCAAGCAGAAGGTGCTGCAGCGCTCGCTCGTGCTGCTTGAAGAGACCGCGGCAAAAGATGATCTGCCTGAAGAACTGGCAAACTACCTCGACCGCATCACTCTTCTGGCGCAGGCCAGCGCCCCGTCGCTGGCCGACTCGGCAATTCACGCCCGCTACGTGCTGGTTGACCGCGATCTGCTGGATACGCTCACCAGCGAGAAACGCGCCAAAGTCGGCCGCGTGCTCGAGCTCATGATCAAGCACGCGAGCAACCCGCAGATGATTACCCGGCTGCGCAACAATCTGCTCGACGCCGGCCATCACGTGCTGCCTGAACTGGCACGGGCCGCCCTCGGCGACAACAGCGCTTCGGATGAAGCCGGCGGCGCGGGCGGTGCGGCACGCAGGCGCGAGGTTGCGCTTGAGATGATCGCGCGCCGCTTCACCCGCGACCGATCATTTCACTCCGGCGAAAGCATGGACTGGGTCCACGGCAGCGCCTATCGAGTGGTGAGCAGCGACGGCGACAGCCGCAAGTCGACACTGGTGATGGCGTGTCGTGAAGAGGCGCTCGACGCGGCCGCCGATATGGGCAGACAGGCCCAGGCCGATGAGGTGATTATTCTCGCACCGGTAGCCGAGGTTTCCGCCGATGCAGCCTCCGGAGCGTGGCCGACGGTCGGCACCTTGAGCGAAGGCTTGCAGTGGCTCAGCATCGGGAAGCTGCCGGCCGCCGCTGGGGCACAGTTTCGTACCTATCGCCGCGCCGATGACGGCGCGGCGGTTGAGGACGAGTCGGTCCGCGGCGTCAATCCGCTGCAGTACCGCGAGCTGCGCATTGGTCGCCTGCTCAACTTCGATACGCGTCAGACCTACGCGTCCGAATCGGTATGGCTGATGCATGCCACCGCTCGCTCCAATCCCAGGGATGAACGGCTCTTTGCCCTCGTGGAGGTTCCAACGGCGCGCTTCGAGCGCGACGAGGAGGACGCAAACACGATCCGCCGCATGGTGGCGCTTGAAAACGTCTTCATGGAGGCGGTCTACGCCATGCGCGCCGCCCAGGCGGCCGCCAAACGGCGCCTCTACTGGAACCGCATCATTATCAACATTCGCGGTGTGCTGAACGCCACCGTCGACCAGATCCGCGAGTACGCGGTGAAGCTTGCTGCGCGCATGACCGACCTCGGAATCGAGAAGCTGGTGATCTATTCGCGGCGCCCCGGTTCAGGCAACGGCAGCCCGGAAGAAGTTGAACTCCTTTTTGAAAACGTCTCCGGAACCAACTTCACCCTCCGCGGACGTACGCCTTCCGACGTGCCGCTCGAGCCCATGGACGAGTACGTTGCAAAGGTTGTGCGCGCACGACAACGCGGGACCATCTACCCCTACGAGATCATCAAGATGATCACACGCTCGGGCTACCCGGTCTACGAGACATTCCCCAAGGGAGACTTCGAGGAGTTCGATATCGAGCTCGACGCGAGTAGCGGCTCCTCGCGGGCGGTCTCGGTCAAGGGGCGGCCCTACGGACGCAATAGCGGCAATATCGTCTTCGGCATCATCAGCAACAGCCTGGACGGATCAAGTCGCCCGATCAGGCGTGTCATTATCCTGTCGGACACAACCGCCGATCTGGGGTCGCTGGCCGAGGCGGAGTGTCGCCGAATCAACGCCGCGCTCGATCTCGCCGACGAACGCCGCATCCCGGTTGAGTGGCTTCCGGTGTCAGCGGGCGCACGAATCGACATGGACAGCGGAACGGAGAACCTCGACTGGACGGCGGCTACGCTGCGCCGCATCATCGAGTTCACCCAGGCCGGCGGCGAGATCAACGTCATTGTCGCCGGAATCAACGTCGGCGCCCAGTCGTACTGGAACGCCGAAGCCACGATGCTGATGCACACTCGCGGTCTGCTCATTATGACCGAAGAAGCGTCGATGCTGCTTACCGGCAAGAAGGCGCTTGATTTCTCCGGCAGCGTGTCGGCGGAAAACAACGTCGGTATCGGCGGCTTCGCCCGCATTATGGGCCCCAACGGTGAGGCCCAGATTGGAGCAAAGAACCTGTACGAGGCCTACACCATTCTGCTTCGTCACTACTCGTTGACCTACGTGCAGCCGGATGCACAATACCCCGAGCGGCGTGCGTCGGCCGACGCGGTCGACCGGGACGTATCGGCCACCCCGTATCGCGATATGCTGGGGCAGGGCTTCACTACCATCGGCGACATCTTCAGCAAAACGCACAATCCCGAGCGTAAGAAACCGTTCGATATGCGTCAGGTGATGCGGGCCGTAATCGATCACGACGCCGATGTGCTCGAGCGATGGTACAGTATGCAGGACGCGGAGACCGCCATTGTCTGGGAAGCCCGGCTTGGAGGCTACGCGGTCGGCATGATCGGCATTGAAAGCCGGTCGCTGACGCGCATCGGTGAAGTGCCGCATGACGGGCCGGAATCGTGGACCGGCGGAACCCTGTTCCCGCTCTCATCCAAGAAAGTGGCCCGCGGCTTGAACGCCTTCAGCGGGCGGCTGCCGGTGGTGGTGGTGGCAAACCTCTCCGGCTTTGACGGTTCGCCGGAGTCTTTGCGCAAACTGCAGCTTGAGTACGGCGCCGAGATCGGCCGTGCCGTGGTCAACTTCAAGGGGCCGCTGGTCTTTGTTGTGACCGCCCGCTACCACGGTGGTGCGTACGTTGTGTTTTCGCGTAGCCTCAATTCCTCGCTGCACGCGGTGGCGCTGGAAGGTTCATACGCTTCGGTTATCGGCGGAGCTCCGGCCGCCGCGGTGGTCTTCCCCGGCATGGTGCGCAAGGAAACCTTTGCCGAGAAACGGGTCGCGCAGGCGCAACGGGAACTGCGTCAGGGCAACGGAATGTCGCAGAAGCAGTTTGACGAGCTGGTTCAGACGGTGCAAGCCGAGAAGCAGGCGGCGCTGGCGCAGCGCTTTGACTCCATTCACTCGGTGGAGCGCGCCAGGCGCGTCGGTTCGATCGATGAAATCATCAGCGTGCGCCAATTGCGCCCTTACCTGGTGAATCAGATCGGAAACGGCGGCGCCCCGACGTAGGGTGCCGCTTGAGGGGCGTAGGGCGCCGGCGAGAGGCGCGCTACCGGCTGAGCGCGCCCCAGTGATCGTGCAGCGCCTGTGCCGCTCGATCGGCAAGCGCCTCAACCGCGCTGTCGACAATGGTGTGCGCGCCACCGGGAGCTTCTCCGCCGAGCAGCAGCCCGGAGGCGGTCGCACGAATGCCGAGCTCCAGGCCGTGGAGGCTGTAGCCACCCTCCAGCACCGCTACCACCGCGCCCGTGCCGTGACGTTCCGCCACGGCGACGAGACGACGCGTCATTGCCCCAAACGCCTCGGCCGAGAGCAACATGGAGCCGAGAGGATCGCGCTCGTGGGCGTCAAATCCCGCCGAAATCAGGATCAGTTCAGGTTGAAATCGGTCGAGCAGCGGGAGAACGAGCTGATCGCACAGAAAGAGATATTCGGTGTCGCTGCGGCCCGCGCTCAGCGGCAGATTGAGCGTATAGCCGTATCCTGCATCCCTGCCGAGCTCCTCGAGATAACCGGTTCCGGGAAACAGCGGTGACTGGTGCAGCGAAACGTACAGCACCCCGGGATCGTCGTAGAAGCTGTGCATCGTTCCATTGCCGTGATGCACGTCCCAGTCCACAATTGCGACTCTCTCGAGCCCGTGGCGCTTGCGCGCATGCTCGGCGGCCACCGCCACATTGTTGAACAGGCAGAATCCCATCGGCCGGCCGGCCTCGGCATGGTGGCCCGGCGGCCGCGTGCCGACGAAAGCGCGCTCCACCGCACCGCTGCAGACCGCGTCAACCGCCGCGCAGGCGCAGCCCGCGGCGCGCAGCGCAGCGGCGAAACTGTGATTGTTGGCCACGGTGTCCGCGTCAAAAACGGTGACCGGCCGCGCGGCGGACTCTTCGATTCGCGTTATGTGTTCTGCGGTGTGGATGCGCCGGAGCTCAGTGATCGTTCCATCACGTCCCTCCCCTTTGCGCATCTCAGGCCGTTGCAGCAGCTCCTCGAACACGTTGGCCACCGCATCCATACGTTCCGGGCGCTCCGGATGCCCGGCACCCGCGTTGTGGCGGCGGCAGAGTTCGTCGCTAAACAGTGCGAGTTGTGCCATCACTGCGAATGTACCACTGAGCGCTGCATAACCGTCAAGCCCGTGTAGAGTGCTGCGGCCAACAGCGCCAGCAGCAGAATGAACGGTGCAACCGCCTGTATGCCGATTCTCCCGGCAAGTATGCTGCCGCCTCCGGCGAGCACTACACTCCCCGCCGTGGCCGCCGCCATCTGGTACCCAATCACGTCGTGCGCTCTTGCCGCTCCCACGCGGCCCGGTGTGAGCAGGACGAGCAGCGGGAAAATAGGAGCCACGCCCAGTCCGAGTAACGCCAGTGCAATTCCGTCGGCCAGCGAGTGAAGGCCCAGTGCAAGAACCACTGTCGCCGTCACGGTCACGATGAACGCGACCCGCAATACCACGCGGCTTCCGAGGCGCTGCGACACCGGCCCCAGCAACACCCGCCCGGCAGTAAGCGAAAACCAGAACGCGCCGACCCAGAAACCCGCGCTAACCGCATCCACTCCCCGCCCCTCGGTAAGCAGTGTGTAACTCAACTGACCCGCGGAGACCTCTACTCCGGTGTAGAGAAAGAACAGCAGCACCCCGCCCCATACCAGCGCACCCCGTCGTCCCGGAGAGGCACCGGGCCGGGCACCACCGGACCCGGCCCGTGTCTCAGCGCCACCGGCATCTGCCGCACTTCTCGTACGTGCCGTGACGTTGCCCCGTTCGGCCCTTTTCGCGCCTTCGGCCGTGAAAACGCGCCGGGCACGGAGCAGTGCCACAAAGACGAGCGCCAGAAACAGGGCGGCCGCGGCATATGCAGGGCGCCACGAATGCGTGTGCAGCAGCGAGAGCGTCACCATTGGCGGGCCGGCGGTGGCGCCGATGCCATAACTGGCGTGCATCCAGTTCATCGCGGTGGCGCTGAAGTGGTGGGCGGCGTACGAGTTAAAGCCGGCATCGATCAGCCCGGCACCGATCCCGGTCAGCAGGAACGCCGGCCAGGTAATCCACCATATCGGTGCCACCGCCGCCGCCGCCAGTCCCAACGCCATGGCAGCCGCCGCCAGCAACAGGGTTCGCGCCAACCCGACCGCACGTATCACCCGGCCGCTGTTCACTCCGGCGAGGAATGAACCCAGCGACGCGGAGCCGAGCAGAAAGGTGATCGCTCCCAGCGGCTGCCCGAACTGAGCCCGCATCGACGGCCAGGCAACGCCAAGCAGCCCGTCCGGCAATCCGAGTCCGATAAACGTGAAAAAGGAGAGAACGGTAAGCGCGGTTATCATTACGGTGACCCAGCTTCGACCCAGTATAGTTGCTGGACGGAGCGACTTCAAGGCAGTACCTTAAGCGCAGATATGGAACATCACACAATAGAAGACCCGGTCGTGAAGGAAGTCCTGAACCGGCTGCCCGAGGATCGTGTCGACAGCTTCATTCTGGCCGACGGGAACTACCGCGGGGCGCTGCTGCACGGCACGCGCATGGTCAATGAAATGCGGGCCAATCACCAGCTTGGCCTGATAGAAACCCTCTTGCTGGGCCACGGCTACCTGGCAGGCGGACTGCTCTCTACAAACGTCAAAGGCCATGATCGCATCTCGTTTGAACTGAACTGTGACGGACCGGTGGGCGGACTGTCGGTGGAAGCAACCGCGGCGGGAACCGTGCGTGGCTACCTGAAACAGAGTCCGATTCCTCTCACCGAGGCGCCCACTTCGCTGGAGCCGTCTCAGTTTGTCGGCGACGGGACCCTCTCGGTTACCCGCCATCTCGAGCGCGCCAAGCAGCCGTTTACCGGAACCATCAAGCTGGTCTACGGCAGTCTGGCCAAGGATCTGGCGGCGTACTTCGTTCACTCGGAGCAGACTCCCACCGCCTTCCACGTCAGCATCCAGTTTGATGAAGAGGGACGCGTTATCGGTGCGGGAGGCCTGATGATCCAGGCGCTGCCGTCCGTCGGCCGGCACGAGGAGCGCGAAGAAGCGATCGATGCGGTGGATGCAGCCGTGCGCGACATCGGATCGATCGGAAAACTGTACGCGGACGGTCTCACACCGCAGCAGATACTGACCGACCATTTCGACGCGTTCCAACCAGAGCCGCTGGCAACCAAGAGCGTTCAATTCTACTGCCCGTGTTCCCGGGAGCGGTTTTTCAATTTCGTATCGGCACTGAGCATCGAGGAGCTCGACGACATCCGCAAGAACGGCCCCTTCCCACTCAACACCACCTGTTTCAACTGCAACTCAACCTATTCGTTCTCGGAGGAAGAGATCGCTCACGCGTACGAGATGGCCCGCTGACCGATGACGAGCGCAGCCCTGTCCGTGGCGCTGCCGGTGATCGGTGCGGACTGCGCCTGCATGGCGGCCGGAGCAGGGAGGCAGGGAGCCCCGCTCACAGCCGCGACTTTGCTCGCACGATGAAACGCATGCAGGCGAGTCCATCGCGCGCACTGGACACCGGTTCACGGCGGGGATCGCGCACACACGCCACCGCGTCGGCCAGCATGCCGGAGAAGTAGCCGGTGCGGGCAATTGACAGTTGGTCGACGGGCTGCAGCGAACGATACCCCTCGTAGTAGGGGCTTTCAACGCTCTGCTCGACGGTGTATACG
>PWMO01000090.1 GCA_003558175.1 Spirochaetaceae bacterium | reverse complement strand
GGCGCCGGTCAGCAACAGGTGGGGGGCGACTCCGGTCCTTCAGCTGAGTTCCATGCTCTCTACTATACTATACTACAACGCTTCCGTGCCGCTGTCGTGGTGATCGGCCGGCGCGGCCTCTGCAGGGCATCTGCCGAGGTATGCGTTCGCGTGAGGGTATCGGGTGACGTCAGTCCGTCGGCTGCTGTTGCTGCTGAGGCGGCAGGCTCGGTGTGCAGGCACCGGCATTTACAAGGTTCGTAACAGTTTGGTCCGAAACCACAACCAGCGAACGACGACGGTGAGCGATGCTCCGAACGATAAGCACAGTCGCGTAGAGGATTCCACTCAGAATGATTGTCGTCGGTCCGGTTGGCAGGTTGAGGTGGTAGCTGACAGCCAGACCAGTCGTGTTGGCCAGTGCACAGAGCAGGATTCCAAGTACCATCATGGTGCGCAACCGGCGAGCTATGAGTCCGGCCGTCGCGGCCGGCAGGGTCAGCATCGCAATGACCATGACGATTCCGATCGTCTGCACCATAAGCACCACTGTGATCGCCGAAACGGTATAGAGCAGAAGCGTGAAGAACGCGCCTGGCACGCCGCGGGTTGTGGCATAGAGCTCGTCAAAACAGAAAGATTGAATCTGCGGAAAGAAGACGATGACGACGGAGACGGTGACGAGGCTGAGGATCCCAATCGTCTCCAGTTCCGTACGCCCTACCAGGAGTATATTCCCGAACAGGTAGCTCATTGCGTCAACGTACCCGGGAGTTCTGTTGATGAAGATCAGTCCCACTGCCATGCCCACCGCCCAGATCGCTCCGATTATCGTGTCCTCGCGCTCGGCAGCATACAGCGTTACAAACGCGATAACCCAGGCGCAGCCAACGGCAACAATCGTCGCGCCAAGCATCGGGGTGATCCACTGGACGGAGTGAACCTCGCTGAAGTAAAGGGCTGCGCCAAGACCCGCGAGAGCAGCGTGGCTGATCGCGCCGGCCACATAACTGATCCGACGCACGACGACAATACTACCGACCATCCCGAAAGCCGCCGAAGACAGAAGGCCGGCGATCAGAGCGTAGCGTATAAACGGAACGTTCGGGTTGGCAAGCGCTGCTGCGAAAGACGAAATGATTTCCATGGCAAGCCTGTTGCTCTCATGTAGCAGCGTGCAGGTCCACGTGATGCAGCACGCTGCTCATCGGACGCCCGTACGCAGCGTCTACCAACTCGTGTCCCAGCGCTTCAACGGGGTGCTCTTTGAGTGTCCGGTTGATACAGAAGACCCGGTCAGCTTCGGCTGAAACGTAGCCGGTATCGTGGGTCACAAAGAAAACGGTACGATCCGCCGCAAGCTGAACAATCAGCTCCAGGAAGCGGTCACTCATGAAGGAGTCAACGTTCGCGGTAGGTTCATCCAGCAGCAGAATGCTTGGCTCACCCACCAGGGCGCGTGCAATCAGGACCCGCTGCCGCTGTCCCCCGGAAAGCTCCGCGAACGAGCGTTTCCCCAGACCGCTCATCCCGACACGCTCCAGCGCTTCTTCCGCGGCGGTTCGGTCCAACCTCGTGTGTCTTCCAATCAGCGGGCGGACTAAGCCGGTCAAGACGACCTCACGTACGTTGATCGGAAAACGGGTGTCAAACTGGCTGTACTGCGGAACGTAGCCAATCTTGCCCCGTGACATAGCCGGGCGCTTGCCGAATACCTGAAGGGTTCCCCGCTGCGGCTCAATCAGCCCCAACAGCAGTTTCACCAGGGTGCTCTTTCCACCGCCGTTGGGACCGATAACCGCAACGGTTTCTCCGCTATACACCGTGAAGCTCACGCCGTCCAGGACGAGCTCACGGTCGTACGCAAAGCTCACATCGTGGGCTCTTGCTACCGGCACTGTGTGCTTCTCCACTTTCAGCTTGGCTGCCGGCGGCTTTGTCATCAGCGGGAAAGTCCTTGCCGCACCTGCTCCGCAATGGAACGGATGTTGTTGGCGTAATCGGGTGATAGGGGTGCCACCAGCACAACCGACCCGTTTATCGCTTCCGCTACCGCCCGGGCGCTGCTTTCTGGAAACTCCGGCTGAACAAAGATCACACGAGCGTCCTCATTCCGGGCCCGTTCTATGACCGCCTCAAGCTCCGCCGGCGAAGGTTCCCGACCGGCTATTTCAATCGCGACCTGCTCTATATCGTAGCGATCAAGCAGGTACCCGAACGCCGGATGGTATACGAACAGGGAGCTGCCGGAAACGGGCGCCAGAGCGTCGCGCAGTTCGGCGTCAAGCGCATCAAGTTCGGCGGCGAACGCGGCGTACCGTGCCCGGTAATCGCTCTCAAAGTCAGGATCCACCTCGATCAGAGCGTCCCGCATCACCGCTGCCTGCTCCTTCACAAGAATCGGATCCATCCACACGTGTGGATCGGGACGCATGGCACCGCCTCTGTCGAAGAGCCGCTTCTCGATACCGGCATCGGTGGAAACGATCCTGAGATTCGGCACACTTTTCTCTATCGTGGGGACGAACGCGTTCTCAAACGGGACGCCGATCGTGAAAAAGAGATCGGCTTCGCCAAGAGTGAGCACCTGCTGTGGAGTGGGTTCGTAGTTGGCCGGGCTGCGACCGGGAGGAACCATCACCTCCACCTTTATGAGGTCTCCGCCGACCCGTTCGGCAAAGTAGGTCTGGGGAAGGATGGAAACAAAGACACCGATCTGTCCCGGCACCTCCTCTGGTGCGGGAGCGGGGTCTGCAGCGGCAGGTGCTGTTTCCGCCCGTCCGCCTGCAAACGTCAATACAGCGATCAGAACCGTCAACAGCGATACGATAATCGTTCTTTTCATGGAGGACTCCCTGTTTTGAAAATGGCGCAGCTGGAACAAAATTGGCAGCTTGGCAACCAAAGCGTAACACGAAGTATTACCCCTGTCAAGTTTGCCCGGAAAGGTAGCAGGATTTCGCATTACGCCCGTACGGATGCGGTTTCAATACGCACGCCTGCATAACCGGCATTGCTGCTGGAGACGGGCGGCCCGCGCGTCCCACCCACCGGGAACAACAAAATCGGCACCATTTTCTTCGGGGTGCGGCAAGACGACCCTTCTGAGATTGATCGCGGGGCTGGAACGTCCGGACGAAGGCCGGGTGAGGGTTCACCCCGCGGCAAGTGTCCCGGCGGTCGTCTTTCAGGATCCCCGGCTGCTTCCGTGGATGACGGTCCGCCGCAATCTCCTTCTCTCGTTGCGACGTTGCCCCGGTGCGCCGTTCTCACGGGAAGAAACCGACGAACGAGTGGAAGAAGCGCTTCACCTTGTGGGGCTGACCGGCCGTGCCGAAGCCTACCCCCACGAACTATCCGGCGGTATGGCGCAGCGGGCGGGACTCGCCCGGGCACTCTGCCGCCGGTCCGGATTTCTGCTCATGGACGAACCGTTCTCGGCGCTCGACGCCCTCACTCGCGGTCGGCTGCAACAGGATCTCAAGCAAATCTGGCAAAAGCGCAACGGCACGGTGCTCTTCATCACTCACGACATTCCCGAGGCCGTCTATCTTGCCGGTCGCGTACTGGTCATGATCGCGGGACGCATCGTGGGAGATATTCCCGTCGGGCCTTCCGCTGCATCGGAGGCTGAAGAGGCTATTCTCACAATGATGGGAACTCCGGCATAGAAGGGAACAGGGATCTCGAGCATCAAACCGGTGGAACCGCTTTGCTGTAGCGCCGGGTCGGCTGCGTACCGGAGTCCCACTATGGCGTCATTCTGCCGCTGATGACTCCGTATCGGGGCGTTCCGTCTTCATCGAACACAACCTGTACACGGCTCGCTATCAGCACATACCTTCCGTCCGCCCGGCGCACCCGGTAGGCCTTCGTTATCGTGCCCCTCCCATTCGCCCCCTCTGCGAACGCTCTCTTTGCATCTTCCAGATCTTCCGGGTGCAGCAAAGAGAAGACACTCGAGCCCACCAGATCCTCGGGCGCGTATCCCAACTGGCGGTGCGATTCGGTCACGTACAGCAGCGTGCCGTCGGGGTCGACGATCGACACCGTGTCCAGGATGTTCGCTGAAAGTATCTGCAGTCGCTCCTGTGATCGCCGCAATTGCTGTTCAAGCAGATGGCGCTCGGTGTAATCTTCAACAATTCCAATCACGTGTATCTCCCCGTCAGGGCCGGTGAGCGGTACCTGATGCGACTTGATCCACCGCGGTTCCGGATACGCTCCAAGTCGAATCTCCCCCTCGAACTGCACTTCTTCCCCTCGCAGGGCTCGCTGAACGATCGAGAGAGCGGCCTGGTCCTCTTGCGATTTCAAATCAAAACCGATAAGTGCCGAGCGCTCCACTCCGACGATCTGCGCCATCGCCTGGTTGCATTCCAGGCACACCCCGTTGGAATCGTAGTAGCAGAGGCCGACAGGAAGGTGCTCGAATATGGCGCGGTAGCGTTGCTCACTCTTCCTGAGCGCCTCGTACATTCGGGTGATCTCCGTGATATCGGTCGAAATCCCGCAGAGCGCCACCGGTGTGCCGCCGTCATCTCTGACAACCTGTGTGCGGCAATCGAGGATGTGAGCCGACCCGTCCTTGCCGACATTCACTACCTGTCCGCGCCACCAGCCCTTCTCCCGGGTTTCGCTCAAGATCTCTTCTTGCGTTGCGCCGCGACGCTCGTCTTCTCCGTAGACTGATACAGGCTGGCCAACCAGGTCGCTCTCTTCGAAGCCCAGCAACCGCTCATAGGCCTGGTTTACGTATGTAACTGTTCCGTCGAGATCGGTCACCGTTACCATGTCCTGGATCTGATCGAGCACGAGCGCCTGCAACCGCAGTTGGCTTTCCGCCTTCCTTCGTTCGGAGATGTCGTCGGCGATGCTCAAGACTGCGGGAGTCTCTCCCCATGTGACGAGCTTCGCGTACACCTCGACAGGAAAGACTGTCCCGTCCCGTTTTCGATTCTCCGCCTCAAAGACGGCGCAGCCCCGCTCACGGATCATCTTCATCCGTTTCTCGACCACGCTTGCGCTTTCGGGGTCCTTCAGATCACGGAGGTTCATCGTCATCAGCTCATGATACGGATACCCGTTTATCTCGCAGGCCTTCTGATTTGCGTAGAGAAACCGTCCGTCGAGATCGTGCACAAGTATGGAATTTGGCGCGGCATCCAGCATCTCCGACAAGAGCCGTATGCGCTCCTCGTGCCGTTTGCGCTCTGTAATATCCCGGCTGATCATCAGAACGTTCTGCGCACCACAACGGACAAACCGGCTCTCATAGTGGCGCTGCTCACCGGAATGGGTTGCCTGGTATTCTGCGGAAACAAAAGCGCCGCTTTCCAGAACTTGAGCAATGCTGTCCTCGGTCAGCTGCGCCAGATCTTCCGCAACAACATCGCGGATCTGCCTGTTGAGGAAGCTCTTCGGCGCAACGAGGAGTTGCGCCGGGTCCCCTGCATGATAGTCGATGATCGTTGCGCGCTCATCGAAGAGCAGCATTACGTCCGGGTTGGCGTCCAGCATCGCCCGGTTCCGGGCCTCCGCTTGCATCCTGGCGCGTTTCTCAGCATGCAAACGGAACGCCATGTGGATCGAGGCGATCAGTACCGTCTCGCCGCTGTTCTTGACAATGTAGCCGTAGGAGGTAATACCTTCGGTCTTCCTGACGATCTCCGGCTCGGTATGGGATGAGAGAAACGCCAGCGGCAGATCACGGTCGGCAAGAATGAGCTTCGCCGCGTCGGTGCCGCTCATGCCGGGGCCAAGATCGATATCCATCAGGATCAGATCCAGATCAGGTTCTGCCGCAGCAATCTCCACCGCTCTCTCGCCAGTGGGGGCGATGATGACCCGGTAGCCGTGTTTTTCCAGCGTCATCCGTTCCGCCATGGCGATGACCGCCTGGTCTTCCACGAGGAGGATCGTTTCTTCTTGCCTGGCATCCATGGCGAACCCCGATTGACACAGGAGTCCCGGAGGTGTGTGGCTTTTGTGTTGAGGGTGCGGGACTTTGCGTTGCACCATTCTACGCGATCTGTCGACGGCTGACAACGATTTTTTTTTTGGCCGGTTCGCCACTTCCCTGCCACCACGACGCGGCAGTGCGTGGCAGCTCGTGTCAGTGCAGCGCGCCACGCGGTAACAAGGCGAGATGCGTGCCGGCCGTAGCTGCAGTATCGCAGCGGCGTTGTCGAGATCAAACGTTCGCGTTTCGTTTCACACCATCCCGTTTAGATTGTGCTATCCTCCCATCAAGACTACCGGTGTGGAGGACAAGCCCCGATGACATTCGAGACGGTCCGAAAAGCGGTCGATACTATCAAGCGCTCTTCTCTCGATGAACTGAGAGATGATTTCCTGCAACGCTGCATAGATTATGCCAGGCTGCGTGCGCAGTGGACGTTGTTGTCGAAGGAAGCGCGGTTGGAGATGGATCGGCATCGCACATTGACCCACAACGCGCTCATATCTTCACGCAACGCGCTGGTCCGAAACATGCGCGCAGTGTCGGAAGACGTTGCATGGAGCGACGATCTAAGCGATGATCGCAGGTTGATAGGGGATTTCGCGTGCTATGTTGCCTGTCACCTGGCCCTCGCTGGTGCATAAGCTACTCCGTCGCGCGCACGCCCCGCCCCCGGGCGCAAGCTGTTTGATTCGGTCACCTGAATGGGTTGGGCATTCGCTGCTGTCGTATCAGGCTGTATACTGCCGAAATCGCGTAGCATATCAGGAATGCTGCCAGAGTCAGAGTTGCCGTTATCGCCAGAATCGCCGTCATCATGCTGAGATAGCCAAGTATGGCCCGGGTGTAACCGGAAACACTTATGCGTCCAAGAATGCTGAGCCACGGTGTCTTTGACAGAAGCTCAAGCACCACGAACAGCGTGTTGATTTGCAGCATGTAAATCGGAACAACCCAGGCGATGCCGCGAAGCGGCTCTACATCGGCGTGACTGAGTCTGAGATAACACGAGACACATATTGCAAGGTAGAGAAACAGCCAGAATTGAGGCGTACGAAAACTCGAGGGCGAAAGAAGTATCCCCGCTGTCCGAATCACCACCTCAGCAAGTGAGTGAGCTTCCAGCCCAAACGCATAGAGAAGAGGAGCTTCAATGCATTTGTGGTCTCCGAGCGACCAGATCTTTTCAAATAGCCCGGACGAATCCGGTACGAGCAGTCGAAATACCGTAACCAAGACAAGAGAGCCGAAAGGAAGCGGCCCTATTCTTACAAAGAAATCGCCGACCACATGGGTTGCATCGGTCGGATCGTAGGAGTTGCGGAAGTATCCAAGCGGCTCACCGGGGGGCGCAGCGGGGTCAAACAGCATCAGCTTGTGGATTTTGTGGCCGAATAGAACACAGAAAACTGCGTGACCGATTTCATGGACCGGGACACCGATCCAACCGGTTGCCAATTCGAATCCTCGGATATTCAACGATGCGCTCTGAACTGCTCTGAAGGTCATATTGTTGAGAACGTGCACAAGCAGGCCAAAGAGCAGCAGAGGGACGATGAACCAGAGGTACTGCAGAAAGGTTACCCGAACAGCATCGACAGCAGCTGATACAGCTATCTCGCCGTATCGTTCAAACGTCGCCATTACTCATCCTCCGCGGGGCGAGTTGCAGAAAGCTGCAACGCCCGATCTGGTTCACCCGTTCGGTGCATTCTTAGCAAGGGATGTGCCAACGATCCCGGCGGAAACCTCTGTCGGTGATTCCGTTCCGGCCTCGCCGACGCCTCGAGATCAGCTGCAGGTCACACATCGGTGATTACGCGCGTGATTCGGGATGCCTGCGACAGGTTTGCGGGGCGTGGCCACCAGCAATTCGCTGCCGAAATCGGCATGATTCTTGCTACATATGATTCTTGCTGGATTTGCCCTGGATTGGCCGGCATTGGCCGGTGAGAGGAGTAACCCTGTGAACAGCAGTCAACAAGCAGAGTACGTGATGCGGATTCTCGAAGAGCATCCAGAGTCGCCGCTGAGACAGTTGCGCGAACTCGCCATAAACTCGGACGCAGACTATCTGGAGCTCTGGTTTCGAGCAGCTGAGTATGCCCACAGTGACGCAGATT
>PWMO01000175.1 GCA_003558175.1 Spirochaetaceae bacterium | reverse complement strand
TCGCCATGTGCCTTGCGATGTACATGCGTGTCGCCTACCGATACGGCACTGCCGACTGGAACATCCTCATTCGTCGACTGGAAAAGTGAGATGCCGCTAACGATACCTCTGCATCTGCTGGTGCTCGTGCCGGTGACCGCCGGCGCAGCAGGACTGTTCCTCCCCAAGCGCGCCTATCACTGGCTGCTCTTCTTCGTGAACGCGGCGGCGGTTGTATTCTCGATCTCGATCTTTGCCGAAGTCCGCTGGGGCAGCGCGATCGACCAGCTGGTTGCATTCTGGCCGGCAGGAATCGCAATTCGTCTCGTGGCCGACGGCTACTCGGCGCCGCTGGTGCTGCTGGTTACCGTATTCTTTGCGGGTACGTTTCTCTTCAGCACCAACGCGGATTGGTTTGACAAGACGTTTCTGTTTCTCTTCGCAACGCTTGAATCGGCGCTGATCGGCATCTTTTTCAGTGGTGACCTCTTCAACATCTACGTCTTGATCGAGCTCACTATGCTGCTTACCGCGGTGCTGATCATGTACAAGCAGGATAAGCAGGCGGTGTATGACGCCATGCTCTACCTGATGATGAACTTCATCGCCATGGCGTTCATGCTGCTCGGGATCGGCTACGTGTACCGCATAACCGGCGTTCTCGATCTCACGTTGCTTGGTGAACGGCTGCTCGAGGTAGGCGAACCGCGCGCGATGATTGTTCCCTACGCGCTCATTGTAACCGCTGTCGCGGTGAAGGCGGCGCTGTTTCCGCTGTTCAGCTGGTTGCCGCGAGCCCACGGTGCGGCCAGTGCGCCGCCGGTGGTTTCGGCAGTGCTCTCGGGGCTGCAGGTGAAGGCCGGGGTGTACCTGCTGGTGCGGATCGGAGACCTCTTCGCCCCCATGATAGACACTGCGCCGTTCTTCATGATGATTGGCTTCATCACTTCAGTGGTGGGATTTCTGCTGGCGATTGCCCAGAAGGATATCAAGCTCATTCTGGCGTATCACACGGTGAGCCAGGTGGGGCTCATTGTCATGGGGTTGAACCTGGGAACCGAGGTGGCATTCTGGGGCGGGATGTACCACATCATCAACCACGCTCTGTTCAAGGGGCTGCTGTTTCTCACCGCGGGTATCATCATTGAAGAATACGGCACCCGGTCGTACGCCGAGATTCGCGGAGTAATGCGGCACATACCGGCGATCGGGATCGGTACGCTTGCCGGGATCCTGGGGATAACCGGGGCACCGTTTTTCAACGGAAGTATCTCCAAGTACTTCATCCAGCAGGGACTGCAGGGCAACCTTGGTGAGCTCGGGCTCTACCTGATCAACTTTGGCACCACCCTCAGTTTCGTGAAGTACGCCACGATCCTTTTCGGCCGGCGTGAGGCAGAGGCATCGCCGTCGAGCCCGGCCGTTGCGGTGCTTGCCGAAACTGCGCCGTCGGTGCCGTCTTCGACACCAGCGCCACAGCCCGACGCCACGGACGATTACGCGGCACCGTCTGCCGGTTGGCAGGATCCGGTTGGGGCCGGGGCCGCGGGTCACGGTCCCGTGCGGACCAGATCCGCGGGTCGGGATCTGTGGGTCAATGCGATCTCGATTCTCTTCGGGCTTGCATGCCTTGCCGGCGGTGTCTTTGGCGGCCCCACCGTGGCACTGTTCTACGGGCCGCAGTATTCCGCCGCCGGAGCCCTGTCATTGGAGAAGATCGGCGTGTTCGGGCTCACGCTGCTGATTGCGGTGGCCGTCTACCTCCTGGTTGTGCAGCGTATCGGGTCGTTGCTGAGAAGCGGGCAGGGCTTCAAGTTCAGCTTCAATCAGATCACGGTTGTCCTTACACTCTTCTTTGTGACCGTGATTGGATACACCTGGCTGATAACCGCGTGAGGAACGACTTGCTGAGTAGACAATCTTGACAGAGTGGAGCAGGCTATCTATCCTGTGGCCATGCTGAAAGAGACGCTCACGCCGGAACTTGTCACAACCGACCTTGCCGGACGCGACAAATACGAGATCATCCGGTCACTGCTGGACCTGGTATGCAAGTCAGGCAAGGTGAAGGACCCAGAACTCGCCTTACGTGATCTGCTCGAGCACGAACAGGGCATGTCGACGGGTATGGAAAACGGGATCGCCATTCCGCATGCCAAGAGCGACGCCGTGGACGAGTTGGTGGCGTGCGTTGGTATCTCAAAACGCAAAATAGACTTTGAGAATCTTGACCGCAAGCCGTCGCAGATCTTTGTCATGACGCTCTCGCCACGGGACGGCACCGGTCCGCACGTGCGATTCCTGGCGGATATCAGTCGTCTCTTAAAGGAGGCCAGGATTCGCAAGAAGATTCTGAAGGCGAAGACCGATGCGGAGTTGCTCGAAATACTCACATCCTGAGCGTTTACCCTGACGCACTGTCTGCCCGGGCCGGTAGACCGAGGTTGCTTCGCGATTGTAGTATGGCGAGGCATCTGCTACTATCGTCGCGTCCGACTGTCGGGGCAGATCAGCGTCAATGAGCGCTCCGATACCAATTATTGCAGCGGAGGTTAACATGCAGCGAATCATCAATGATCCAGATCACGTCGTGGCAGACATGGTGAAAGGCTTTGTGAAAGCACACCCTGACTTCATCAGTGCGACCGACAATCCACGCGTGCTGAAATACCGGCACGCACCGGTTGAGGGCAAAGTGGGTGTCGTAACCGGCGGCGGCAGCGGCCACAAGCCGGCATTCATCGGCTATATCGGCAAGAACCTGGTGGACGCCGTGGCCGTGGGCGAGATCTTTTCATCTCCAACGGCCAAGTCGTTCTACGACGCGTTCAAGGCGGCGGACTCCGGCAAGGGAGTTGCCTGTCTCTACGGCAACTACGCCGGCGATAACATGAACGTGAAGATGGCTGCGGAAGAAGCGGAAGAGGACGGTATCGTGGTCAAGACCGTGGTGGCGAATGATGACGTTCCCAGCGCCCCCAAGGGAGAACGCGAGAAACGGCGTGGCGTGGCCGGCGAGGTCCTGATGTGGAAGGTCGGCGGCGCGAAGGCTGCCCTGGGTGCCGATCTCGACGAGGTAATTCGCGTGGCGCAGAAGGCGATCGACAACACCCGCAGTATCGGAATCGGGCTGACTCCGTGCACGATTCCCAGCGTCGGCAAGCCCAACTTCTCAATCGAGCCGGGCAAGATGGAGTTTGGAATTGGCCATCACGGGGAGCCGGGGATAAAGGTGACCGACCTGGCAACGGCTGACGAGATGGCGGCTATGAGTCTGGAAACCATCCTGCCGGATCTGCCGTTTGAGCGCGGGGACGAGGTGGTGGTGCTGGTGAGCGGGCTCGGCGCTACTCCGGTAATGGAACTCTACATCTTCTATAACCGCGTGGCGGAGATTCTCAGCGAAGAGAAGGGCATTTCCATCTATCGTCCGTACGTGGGGAATTACTTCACCTCGCTGGAAATGATGGGGGTAACCCTGACCATCATGAAGGTGGACGAAGAGCTGAAAGAGCTGATTGAGGCTGACTGCTACTCCATGGGTATGCGGCAGAGTGCGGTCTGAGTCGGACAACAAGGAGAACGGCAACATGAGCCAGGCGTTTGCCAACGCAGACGGGGCCAGGATCGTCCTGGACCTGATTGACATGATGAAAGAGAACCGTGCTTACCTGAGCGAGGTAGACGGCGCCATCGGAGACGGTGACCACGGTATCAATATGGCCAAGGGCTTCACCATGGCGGGTGAACGGATCGAGGCCGACGGCGGCTTCTCCGAGGCGCTGAAGACGCTGGGGCGCACCCTCATGATGGAGATCGGCGGGTCGATGGGGCCGCTCTACGGCGGGTTCTTCAAGGCGATGGCCAAGACCGCAGCGGACGCGCAGGACATCACCGCCGAACTGTTCGGCGAAATGCTGCAAGCAGCCTACGGCGAGATAACGCGGCTCGGCAACGCCACGGTAGGAGACAAGACTCTCGTTGACACGCTTGACCCCGCGATCGGAGCCTACAAAGGTGCGATTGGCGACGGAAAAAGCTTCTCCGAGGCGCTTGAAGCCATGCGGGCGGCCGCGGAGCAGGGAAAGGAGTCAACCAGGGACCTTGTTGCCAAAGTCGGGCGTTCGGCTCGGCTGGGTGAGCGGTCGCGAGGTGTTCTGGACGCGGGTGCGACATCGTGCTGGCTGATTCTTGACACCATGGCTGGCTCGATGCAGCAGCTGATCGGTTGAACGCCGGCTGGGCTGTTGCGTCGTATCGGCCGGATGGCCGGTGCGCCACCAGGCAGCGGATAACCGACACGCACGCATGCAACAGAGAAAACTGCAGCAGAGAAAACTGCAGCAGAGAAAACAAGGAGATATAACGTGAAATCAGTAGCAATAGGATGTGACCCCAACGCGAGCGATCTAAAGAACGTGGTAATCGAGAAGCTGCGTGCGCTGGGATACGAGGTGAAAGACTACGGCAGCGAAGACCCGATCTACGCAAACGTAGCGATAGAGGTGGCCGAGAGGGTGGCTGCCGGCGACCATGATCGCGGTATTCTGATTTGCGGCACCGGAATCGGTGTCAGCATTGCCGCAAACAAGGTTCCCGGAGCGTATGCCGCGCTCTGTTCGGACGCGTACAGCGCCGAGCGCGCGCGAGCGAGCAACAATGCAAATATCATGTGCATGGGCGCGCAGGTGCTTGGCCACAAAGTGGCTGAAGTGCTGGTAGAGAGGTGGATGGGTGCAGACTTCGATCCGCAGGGCAGGTCGGGACCGAAAGTGCAGCGCATCTGTGACTACGAAGCAAGTGGGGCGGCGAAATAGCAGGAGGAGCAGGGAAGCAGAGCCGGCGGCTCGAGTTCTCTTGCGAACCGCCGGCGTGTGCGCCTGTCAGCGCATCAGCATGCCACCATTGACGTCAATGGTGGCTCCGGTGATGTAGTCCGACATCGAAGACGCCAGAAACAGCACCGCGTTGGCAATATCGCGCGGCGTTCCCAGCCGACCGAGCGGAGCGCTGGATGGGTCAAAGTGATCGGCAACCATCTCGGTGGCTGTCGGGCCGGGCGCCACCGCGTTTACGTTTACCCCGTAGCGGGCACCATAGCGCGCGTAGGACTTGGTCAGTCCAATCACTCCCGCTTTGGCGGCGGTGTAGTCGGGGGCCACTTTCAGCCCGCCAAGCTGTCCGCCCATTGACGAGATGTTAATTATCTTCCCGCTCTTGCGCTCGCACATCGGGATGATGGCTCGCTGGCAGCACAGATGCACGCCGCGAAGGTTAATGTCCACAACCCGGTCCCAGTCTTCCAGTGTGACCTCCGGCATCGGCTTGAAATTCCCGATGCCGGCGTTGTTGACCAGTATGTCTACGCTGCCCAACTGAGCTTCAGCCTCATCGAACAGGCGGGAGATCGATTGGGGATCGCTCACGTCACAGTGCAGTGCCACGGCCGAGCCGCCTGCGGACTGAATGGTGCCGGCTACGCCGGATGCCGGATCAAGGTTGATATCGACCACTGCCACCGCTGCTCCCTGTTCCGCGAGCAGTCGGGCGATTGTCTCGCCAATTCCGCGGCCCGCGCCGGTTACTACCGCGGTCTTCCCCGTCAAGTCAAGCACAGTTGTACACTCCTTTTTGTGTTCTCTTTGTGTTCTCCACAGTCTTTGTTACATGCTTCGACAGCATCAGTTGATGATTCCCAGCAAACGCGGGAGAAACAGGACGGTCTGCGGCACGAAAGTGATCAGCATCAATACCGCAATCTGCATAGCTACAAAGGGCAGGACGGCGCGCGAGATCTTCTCGTACCGTACCCGGGCGATTGGAGCGGCCGTGAACAGACAGACTCCGAGCGGTGGTGTCGTGAGCCCGATGTTGAGATTGACCAGGACCACCAGCGCGAAGTGCAGTGGATGCACGCCGAACCGCAAAGCAACCGGCAGGAGGATTGGTGCAAGGATAACGACGTTTGCACCGGTTTCCATAATCATGCCCATGAAAAGCAGAAACACGTTGACCATCAGCAGGAACACTACCGGGTTGGGGGCAACGGTCGTAATGAAGCGCGCCACCAGGTTTGGTACCCGTTCCACCGCCAGCACCACACCGAACAGGTTGGCTGCCGAGATGACCAGCAGAATGACACTGGCGGTAACGGCACTCTCGAGCAGGCTCTCTTTTATGTCGTTGAGGGAGAGACGACGCAGCACCAGGGTGCCCACAATGAGAGCGTAGAAACAGGCCATGGCCGCTGCCTCGGTGGGTGTGAACATGCCGCTGAGAATACCGCCGATAATGATGACCGGCAGCATAATGCCGATGATGGCGCGTTTCAGCACACGCCCAATCTTCTCGCGAGGGAACGGTTCGGTCCTGCGGGGATGCTTATCTTTGATGGCGAAGTAGGTGGCCATAACCATCAACCCGAGGCCAACCAGGATTCCGGGGATGAAGCCGGCCAGGAACAGCGCGCCAATAGACAGGCCGGTCACCGAGCCGTAGATTACCATGATGATACTCGGCGGGATAATCGGCCCGATTATTGATGATGAAGTGGTTACCGCCGCGCTGTACGCCGCCGAGTATCCCTGCTTCTTCATGGCGGGGATCAGGATCGAGCCAATGGCGGCGGTATCGGCAACGGCAGCGCCGGTCAAGCCGGCAAAAAGTATACTGACCACGACATTGACCTGTGCCAGGCTGCCGGGAAGCCTTCCGACCAGCAGATCGGCAAACTCCACCAGATCCTCGGTGATGCCGGTCTTGTTCATCAGGCTGCCTGCCAGGATGAAGAAAGGCAGCGCCAGCAGCACGAATTTGTTGACACCGGCAAACATGCGGCTGCCGATAACGAGCATCTGCATATTGCCGACAAAAATCAGGTACAGAAGTGACGTCAGGCCGAGCACGAACGCAATCGGCACGCCGATCAGCAGCGTGATGATAAAGGATTTGGTGACAAGAAGTCCGGGACTCATTCAGGCTACTCCTCTTCCGGGGTCTGGGTGAGCATGCACCTGGTAATGTCCTCACCCGGCACCAGGGGACCGATCAAATTGGGCAGCAGCTGGATGGCCATCAGCACGCCTCCAATTACCAGCTGCATATATGGGTACATCATCGGCAGCTTAATGATGGCGCCGACGGAACGTCGAGATGCGATCGCCTGCAAATAACTGTAGCGGATAAAGTAAACCAGAAACAGCATTACCGCGGCGTTGGCAATGAACACAAGCGCGCGCTTCAGTATGCTCGGCGATAGATCAACGAGCAGTGTAACTCCCACGTGCACGCCTTTGTTCATGGCAACGCTGGAACCCAGGAAACAGATCCCGATCAGCAACCAGCGCGACAGCTCTTCAGACCACGAAACACCGCGGCCGGTCATGCGATAAAGGATCACGATAATGATAAGCGCGGTGTTTGCACCCATGTATACAATGAGTAACCAGGAGGCTGCGCGATTGATCGCATCGCAGACCTTCCTGATCCCGCCAAGAACACGATTCATATGTCTCCTCCGCTTACACAATACGGTTTACAGGATGTAAAACGCGATGCGCGCGGACGCCCGATCCGTCTGGGATCGGCACGCCCGGCACATCTGACGGCGGGATTAGCGGTATCCGAGTTCCGCTTCGGTCTCGGCGACTGCCTGAAGCATGCGTTCAACCAGTTCGGAGCCAATTTCGCCCTCCAGCCACTCGATAACAGCAGGCTGAGCGGCGTCCTGGAACATTCGCAGTTCCGCAGCGGTGGGTGCGTACACCTCCATGTGCTGCTGGATCACTTCCATCGAAGTAACGAATGTGCCGAGGGTCTCAGCGGCGCGGCCGGCTAAGGTTGCCTGACGTCCGGCGCTGCGAATGATGTTCTGAAACCGACTCGGCAGCGATTCAAAGAGATCGGCGTTCATCAGCAGCGCATCTTCACTCCAGACATGACCGTCGAGCGTGAGGTAGTCCTGTACCTCGTAGATGCTTCCGAGCTCGATGATCTTGACCGGGTTCTCGTGCCCGTCTACAACGCCGGTATCAAGCGCCGTATAGACTTCGGCCCACGCGATGGGGATGGCCTCGCCACCCATTGCCTCTACCATCCGCACGTAGATCGGGTTTTCCATAACGCGGAACTTGAGACCCTGGAGGTCATCCGGAGTGCGAATTGGCCGGCGGCTGTTGGTGAAGTTGCGCACTCCGTTCTGTCCCATGCCCAGGTTGAGCAAGTTGGTCTCTTCACGCAACTGCTGCATC
>PWMO01000152.1 GCA_003558175.1 Spirochaetaceae bacterium | reverse complement strand
GGCCTACGGGGCCGCCAACACGCTGCAGGAGCTGCTTACCATCAAGAGCGACGACATGAACGGCCGTGCCAAGATTTACGAGAGCATCGTCAAAGGCGAGCCTTCGACTTCCGCCGGCGTACCCGAGTCCTTCAACGTACTGGTACAGGAGCTGCGCGGGCTGGCGCTGGACATCTCCATCTTTGACTCAAAGGGCAAGCAGATTCCGCTGACGGAACGCGATGAGGAGCTCATTAACCGTCAGGGAAGCAATTTCTAGGCCGCAGGAGAAACACAGTATGCGAGATATTCAAGATTTCGATAGCATAATGATTCAGCTGGCCTCACCGGACCAGATTCGCGCGTGGAGTTACGGTGAGGTGAAGAAGCCTGAAACGATCAACTACCGAACGCTGCGTCCGGAGAAGGACGGACTCTTCTGCGAGCGCATTTTCGGCACCACCAAAGAGTGGGAGTGCTACTGCGGCAAGTTCAAGTCTATTCGCTACAAAGGGGTCATCTGTGATCGCTGTGGCGTCGAGGTTACCCATTTCAAGGTTCGGCGCGAGCGCATGGGCCACATCGAGCTCGCTTCGCCGGTATCGCACATCTGGTATTACCGCTCGGTTCCGTCGCGCATGGGGCTGCTGCTGGACCTTACCATTGCGTCGCTGCGCTCCATCCTCTATTACGAGAAGTACATCGTTATTGATCCGGGTGACACGGACCTGCGCAAGATGGATCTGCTCTCGGAGGAAGAGTACAACGAGGCCAAAGAGCGCTACGGTATGGCGTTCTCGGCCGGAATTGGTGCCGAAGCGGTGCGCACGCTCCTCGAAGGGCTTGATCTCGAGTCGCTCTCCGCCGAGCTGCGCATGCAGATGGTAGAAAAGGGCGCCAAGGCCGATAAGCGGCTGCTCAAGCGGATCGAAATCGTCGAGCACTTCCGTGATTCGGAGAACCGGCCCGAATGGATGGTTCTCGACGTGATTCCGGTCATCCCGCCGGAGCTGCGCCCGATGGTTCAGCTTGACGGCGGCCGATTCGCCACCAGTGATCTGAACGATCTCTACCGTCGCGTAATCAACCGCAACAACCGGCTCAAGCGCCTGATGTCGCTGAACGCACCGGATATCATCATCCGCAACGAAAAGCGAATGCTGCAGGAGGCGGTTGACGCGCTCTTCGACAACTCCAAGAAAAAGCGGGTGGTCAAAGGGGCGTCAAACCGTCCGCTCAAGTCGCTCTCCGACATGCTGAAAGGCAAGCAGGGGCGCTTCCGCCAGAACCTGCTCGGTAAGCGCGTAGACTACTCCGGCCGGTCGGTCATTGTGGTCGGCCCTGAGCTGCAGCTGCACCAGTGCGGGCTTCCCACCAAGATGGCGCTTGAGCTCTACAAGCCGTTCATCATGAAGAAGCTGGTAGAGAAAGACGTAGTCTACAACATAAAGAAGGCCAAAACCCTGGTCGAGCAGGAGACCCCCGAGGTGTGGGCGGTGCTGGACGAAGTGGTGCGGGAGCATCCGGTGCTGCTGAACCGCGCGCCGACGCTCCACCGCCTCGGCATCCAGGCGTTCGAGCCTGTGCTCGTCGGCGGCAAGGCCATCAGGTTGCACCCGCTGGTCTGCCATGCGTTCAACGCCGATTTCGACGGCGACCAGATGGCGGTGCACGTGCCGCTGACGCAGGCGGCACAGATCGAATGCTGGACCCTGATGCTTTCGTCGCGCAACCTGCTAAACCCCGCCAACGGGCAGCCGATTGTGTTCCCGTCCAAAGACATGGTGTTGGGCATCTATTATCTGACCAAGGTTCGTGACGGTGCCAAAGGCGAGGGCAAACGCTTCCGCGATCTGGACGAAGTGCTGCTGGCGCTCGACGCGCGTGCGGTAGACTACAACGCGTCCATCAAGGTGGCGGTTGACGGTGAAGTCACCACTACCACCGCCGGGCGGGTCATCTTCAACCAGGAGTTGCCGCGCGAACTGCCCTACGTCAACGAGTCGCTGAACGAGAAACGCCTGCAAGCGCTCATCAGCAAAGTGTATGCCGACCACGGCTCGTACATAACCGTGCTGCTGCTGGATATCGTGAAGCGGCTCGGTTTCGAGTACGCCACCAGGTTCGGTGCCACCATCGGGCTCGACGATATCCTGATTCCCGACGACAAGCGCGACATGATCGATTCCGCCAACCGTGACGTCGAGGCGATCCAGAACCAGTACCGCCAGGGACATATCACCAACGAAGAGCGGTACAACCGCGTTGTCGAAGTCTGGAGCAAGACGAACGAAGATCTGACCAACGTCATGATGGATTCGCTGAAGAATGACAAGGGCGGCTTCAACCCGATCTACATGATGGCCGATTCCGGAGCGCGGGGCAGTCGCAGTCAGATCCGGCAGCTCGCCGGTATGCGCGGCCTGATGGCCAAGCCGTCGGGAGACATCATCGAACTGCCCATCCGCTCCAATTTCAAAGAAGGGCTGTCGGTCATTGAGTTCTTCATCTCCACCAACGGTGCACGGAAAGGGCTTGCCGATACGGCGCTGAAGACCGCCGACGCGGGCTATCTGACGCGGCGGCTCGTTGACATCGCGCAGGACGTGGTGGTCAACGAGGAGGACTGCGGCACCATCAATGGTCTCGACATGGAAGCGCTGAAGGACGGCGAGGAGATCGTCGAGACGCTCGCCGACCGGATCCGCGGCCGATTCACGCTGGAACGGGTCAAGCACCCTATTACCGGCGAAGTAATGGTCGACGTGAACGAGGAGATCCCTGACGAGGTTGCCGATGAAATCGAAGAGGCGGGCATTGAGCGCGTGCGTATTCGCACCGTTCTGACCTGTGAAGCCAAGTTCGGGGTCTGCCAGAAGTGCTACGGCCGAAACCTGGCCGACAATCGCACGGTAAATATCGGCGAAGCGGTGGGCATCATTGCCGCCCAGTCGATCGGGCAGCCGGGTACTCAGCTGACGATGCGTACCTTCCACATTGGGGGCGCGGCCACCAGGGCGGCGGAAGAGAGTAAGACGAGTCTTCATTACCCGGTGTACGTCAGGTCGTTCCGCGGCAGCGTGGTGAAGCTGGAATCAGGGGTTAAACTGTTCACGCGCAAAGGGTACGTCACCGTGGCGCGCATCCTGGCCGACTTCCCGCTGGAGAAGAAAGACAAGCTGCTGGTGAAAGACGGCGCCAAGATCGTCAAGGGCGAGTCGATGTTCAAGCGCGAGGGCGAAGAGGTTCCAGCTCCCGACAACGCATACTGCGTCATAAAGGACCAGTTGCTGCTGCTGGTGTCCCAGGATCAGACACTCGAGATTCGCTCCGGTGCCGAAATCGTTGTTTCCGAGGGCGACGTCGTTGCCGCCGAAGAGGCGATCGCGCTGTTCGATCCGTTCAGCGAGCCGATTATCGCCGAAGTCGCGGGTACGGTGCGCTTCAAAGACATCGTCCAGGGCACCACCCTCAAGGAAGAGGTGAACGAAGACACCGGAAACATCGAGAAAAAGATCACCGAGTTCACGCTCGAGAGTCTGCAGCCGCGAATCATCATTGAAGGGGCCGACGGCTCCGAATTGGCAATCTACTACCTGCCGGGATCGGCCTACCTCAGCGTTGAGAACGGCGAAAAGGTCAAGTCGGGACGGACGCTGGCGAAGCTGCTGAAAGAGAGCGCCAAGACACGCGACATCACCGGCGGTCTGCCGCGGGTGGGTGAGCTGTTCGAGGCACGGCATCCCAAGAACGCGACCGTGCTGGCGCAGATTTCGGGCACGGTACACTTCAAGCCGATTGTCAAGGGTAAGCGGGTCATTGTAGTTGAAGATCCGTACGGCAAGGAGTACAAGCATCTGGTTCCCATGGGCAAGCACCTGCTCGTGCGCGAGAGTGACTTCGTGGAGAGCGGCGAAATGTTGTGCGACGGGAACATCGATCCGCATGACGTGCTGGCGATCCAGGGAGAAAACGCGCTGCAGCAGTTCCTGATGAATGAAGTGCAGGAGGTCTACCGGCTGCAGGGCGTGAACATCAACGACAAGCACATCGGCGTCATTATCAGGCAGATGATGCGCAAGGTGGAGATTCTACAGGTCGGAGACACCAACTTCATATTCGGTCAGCAGGTGGACAAGTACCGCTTCCACGAGGAAAACCGCAAGGTCGTCCGGGAGGGTGGTCTGCCCGCCGTCGCACGTCCGCTGCTGTTGGGTATCACGCGCGCTTCGCTCAACATTGACTCGTTCATCTCCGCCGCGAGTTTCCAGGAAACCACGCGTGTGCTCACCAACGCCGCCATCTCCGGCGCCACCGATAGCCTGCGCGGACTGAAAGAAAACGTCATCATTGGACACCTCATTCCTGCGGGAACCGGTATGCGGCGCTACAAGCAGATCAAGCTGTACGACGAGAACCGTGAGGACCTCGATGCGCACATGCAGCAGATTCTCGAGGCGCGCCAACGAGAAAAAGAGGCGGAGGAAGAAGACTCCACCAAGGAAGAGGCCGAGGTCTTGTGACCCGTCGCAAACCGTCGTCCGGCGGCTTGCGCGGCGACAACGGGTTCATTCGCAGCCACTTGACAAAACTCTGCCCGGTTGGTAGATTTCCGTCTACGTCGCAACCGGCAATTTCAGGAAGGGAGAGTAGATAGAGTAGATGCCTACCATTAATCAGCTGATTCGCAACGGAAGAAAGAAACTGCAGAAGTCGACCAAGTCACCTGCGTTGCAGTCGTGTCCGCAGAAGCGCGGCGTCTGTACGCGTGTCATGACCGTCACCCCAAAGAAGCCTAACTCGGCTCTGCGCAAGGTTGCTCGTGTGCGACTGACCAACGGAATAGAAGCCACTGCCTACATACCGGGGATCGGCCATAACCTGCAGGAGCACTCGGTTGTGTTGCTGCGCGGGGGCAGGGTCAAGGATCTGCCGGGTGTGCGCTATCACATCGTGCGGGGAGCCAAGGATACGCTTGGCGTAGAAGATCGAAAGAAGGCTCGGTCCAAGTACGGGACCAAGAGGCCGAAGGCGTAAGGAAGGGTCGCACTATGCCCAGAAGAAAGATTGTACCGCCGCGACCCATTCTGCCGGATCCCCGGTTCGGAAGTGTCGTGGTTTCCAAGTTCATCGCCAGGATGATGCTTGACGGCAAGAAGTCAACCGCCAGTAACGTGTTGTACAGTGCGTGCGACATGATCGAAGAGAAGCTTGAGAAGAGCCCGGTCGAGGTGTTTCTCAAAGCGCTGGAAAACGTCAAGCCGATGGTTGAGGTTAAGTCGCGCCGTGTCGGCGGCTCGACGTACCAGGTGCCGGTCGAGATTCGTGAGAGTCGTCGTGAAGCGCTGGCAATGCGCTGGCTGATCAAGGCGGCCCGCGATCGCAGTGGGCGCTCCATGAGTGAGAAGCTGTCCGCAGAACTGATAGATGCGTTCAACTCGGCGGGTACGGCGTTCAAGAAGAAAGAAGATACGCATCGGATGGCTGAGGCCAATAAGGCCTTTTCGCATTACCGCTGGTAACAGGCCGCCGCTGCGGAGCCGATCGGTCCAAAGGGTATCCGGTTGGTAGACGCGCTACAGCTCGACGGCCGATTTTTGCTGAATCGGCCTTGACACACAGAGGGGCTACGTGCAACTATGCGGCTACGCTGTTTGCGGTTGCAAACGGGTCTCTATCGGCCAAACCGATCGTCCAGGCAGGCAGTTGTCTGTTGAGTGTGTTGCCGGGTGGTAAGGTGGTTGATAACGGAAGGCTCGACCGGTATGGTCGACTCGCCGGCGAAGGCCGGTGTGACTGAGCCTGTGCTCACCGTCTCTCGTTTCATCATCCATCCTGCCGGATATCTTCAAGAGTAATGGGTTTTTGGTAAGCCGTGCCCGCACCGCTGGGTGGTTACCTTTGCGGCGGGTATGTAGAGAGAATAATCGGGTTTACAAAGGTCAAGGAGGGCGTAATGGCCAAAGCGAAGTTTGAGAGAACAAAGCCTCATATTAACGTCGGTACTATCGGTCACGTAGACCATGGCAAGACGACGCTGACCGCAGCTATCACCATGTATTGTGCAAAAGCTGGTGGCGGTAAGGTCATGAAATACGACGAAATCGACAACGCGCCGGAAGAGAAGGCGCGTGGAATCACGATCAACACCCGTCACGTGGAGTACGAGAGCGCCAATCGCCACTACGCGCACGTTGACTGCCCGGGTCACGCCGACTACATCAAAAACATGATTACCGGTGCGGCGCAGATGGACGGCGCGGTGCTGGTAGTGTCCGCGACCGACGGTGCCATGTCGCAGACCAAGGAACACATCCTGCTGGCGCGCCAGGTTGGCGTTCCCGCCATTATCGTGTTTATCAACAAGACCGACCAGGTCGATGATCCCGATCTGATCGAGCTGGTTGAGGAAGAGATGCGCGACATCCTGAAGTCGTATGACTTCCCTGGTGACGAGATCCCTATCGTTAAGGGAAGCGCCTTTAACGCCATGGAGAATCCCGACAGCGACGAGCACATCAAGTGTATCACTGACTTGCTCGAGGCGATGGACACCTACTTCCCGCTGCCGGAGCGCGCGGTAGACAAGGACTTCCTGATGCCGATCGAGGATATCTTCTCTATTCAGGGTCGTGGCACCGTAGTTACCGGCCGTATCGAACGTGGCGTCATCAAGCTCAATGACAAGGTTGAGATTGTCGGTATTCGCGAGACTCGCGACACGGTTGTTACCGGCATCGAGATGTTCAACAAGCTGCTGGAGCAGGGTGAGGCCGGCGACAACACCGGGCTTCTGCTGCGTGGTGTTGACAAGAAGGAAGTTGAGCGCGGTCAGGTTCTGGCCAAGCCGGGTTCGATCACCCCGCACGCCAAGTTCAAGGGCACGATTTACTGCCTCAGCAAGGAAGAGGGTGGGCGTCACTCGCCGTTCTTCAGCGGGTATCGGCCCCAGTTCTATTTCCGGACCACCGACATCACCGGCTCCGTGGACTTGCCTGAGGGTAAGGAGATGGTGATGCCTGGTGACAACACTGAGATTACCGCCGAACTGATCCATCCGATCGCGATGGAGAAGGGGTTGCGCTTTGCCATTCGTGAAGGTGGCCGCACCGTTGCCAGCGGCCAGGTAATCGAGATTCTGGAGTAGGTCCTTGGCCGTTAAGCCTTGTTGCCTCCGGGCAGCAGGGCTTAACTTTTGGAGGAGCAATGAGTAGTCACAAAATTCGGGTTCGGCTGCGCGGGTTTGATGTCGAGTTGATAGATCAGAGCGCAAAATCGATCGTGCAGACCGTTCAGAAGGCCGGTGCCAACGTTTCCGGGCCGATACCTCTGCCGACTCGAATCAACAAGTTCACGGTGCTGCGTTCGCCGCACGTCAACAAAAAGGCGCGCGAGCAGTTTGAGATGCGCACCCACAAGCGGCTGATCGACATTATTGAGCCAAGTTCTGCGGTGATGGACTCGCTGATGAAGCTGGAGCTCCCCGCGGGCGTGGACGTCGAGATCAAGCAGTAAACCCTGGGGTAAGGAACAGCTATGTTGGGCTTAATTGGACAGAAACTGGGCATGACTCAGGTTTTCGACGATATCGGTCAGCTGGTGCCGGTCACGGTAATCAAGGTTGAGCCGAATGTCGTTGTGGACTGTCGCACGCCGGAGCGAGACGGTTACAGCGCGGTCGTGCTAGGCTCGTTCGACGACAAGCCGTCACGCGTGAGTAAGCCTGTTCGCGGGCAGTTTGAAAAAGCGGGGGTCACGCCGAAGCGCCGGTTGGTCGAGTTTCGAGATTACGAGAAAGAGTGCGGTGTGGGTGACACCTTGTCCGTTGAGCTGCTTGCAGACGTACGTTTTGTCGACATTGTCGGAGTGAGCAAGGGGAAGGGTTATCAGGGTGTTATGAAGCGCCACGGATTTGGTGGCGGTCGTAAGACCCATGGTTCCAAGTTTCACCGGGGCAATGGATCGACCGGTATGGCTGCGACTCCTTCGCGGCTGCACAAGGGAACCAAGATGGCCGGTCGGATGGGCGGTGAACGGTGCACGGTGCAGAATCTGCGGGTTCTTCGTGTTGACACGGAACAGAACCTGCTTCTGGTATCCGGGGCGGTCCCGGGGACCCGTGACGGGTACGTTCTGGTTTCTACGGCCAAGAAGAAGTAGGAAGAGGCACTGGATATGGACAAGAAAGTCCTTTCGATAGAAGGGAAAGAGCTTAGAACCATCGAGCTGTCCGACGACGTCTTCGGGCGTGAGGTGAGCGACGACACCATCTACTACGCGGTTCGGAACGAACTGGCTAACAGACGGGTGGGGACCGCCTGCACCAAGACTCGTGGCGAAGTGATCGGCAGCAGCAAGAAGCCGTGGCGGCAGAAAGGTACCGGCAGGGCCCGGTCCGGGACGCGTCAGTCTCCAGTGTGG
>PWMO01000327.1 GCA_003558175.1 Spirochaetaceae bacterium | reverse complement strand
GTGAGCCGGCTGAACTGAGCGATCTCACGCAAAACAGATACGAATTCGGCACCCCGGTACTGTTCTTCCCCAACAGAATCGCTGACGGGTGCTTTGTTTTTGACGGACGCACCTATCAGTTTCCGGTCAACGAGCCTTTGACCAACTGTCACTTGCACGGGTTTCTGCATACCGCCGAGTGGCAGGTCGAACGCGCGACGGTGGTAGGTGACGCCGACGTTGTTGCGGTCCTTCGTTGCGACTGGGGCGTGAGTGCCGATGAGTTACAATGGTTCCCCCACCCGTGCCGATTCACGTTGCGCTTTACACTGAACGAGAAAGGGCTGCAGAAGTCAATCAGCATCGAGAATACCGGACGCACGCGCATGCCGCTCGGGTTCGGCTACCACACCTCATTTGCGGTGCCGTTCAGCGACAGCTTTCGGATTCTCATGTCGCTTGACAGGCAGTGGGAGATGAGCGATCGACACATTCCGACCGAAGTTCTGCGCCATGCATCCGGTCACGAGGTGGTTGAGCTCGCCAGCGGCACGCGCAGCCGGGTTTTCGGTCACTTCACGCTCGCTCAGCGGTCGTTTGGCGCGGGCGTCCTGTACGGTGTGTTGCTGCAGAATCTCACCCGCAACTACCAGATACGCTATTCTTTCGACAACAGTTTCAACAATCTTGTCATCTGGAATAGGCAGGGTGAGGAAGAGTTCATCTGCATCGAGCCGCAGACGTGTGCCATCAACGCCTTCAATCTGCGGCACGAAGATCACTTCGTGGCGGGACGCCGAGTCATTGCAGCCGGCGAGTATTTCTCGGCCGATGCGGCGTTGAGCGTGGAACCCTTGGGTGGACAGAATACCGCGTGAGGAGGTTTGCAATGCAAAAACCGAATGAGAAACCCGGTCGGGCCGCTCTGGTCACCGGGGCGGGACGTGGAATCGGACGTGCGATTGCGATAGCGTTAGCGGAAGACGGTTGGGACATCGGCGTCAATTACTGCCACAGTGAGGGTCCGGCGCGTGAAGTGTGCGATCTGGTAGCTGCTGCCGGTCGGAGAACGCTGCCGCTGCGGCGGTAGCCAGCACGCCGGTAAGAATGGTATACACTTTCGTTGTGGTACGAACGACGGTTTGGCGCTGCGTACAGGAGCGGTTTTGAGTACAAGGATCGTTATGCCGGCCTACAGCAAGCTGCGCGATATACTCCGTGTGGATATTATAACCGGCAAGATCCCCGCCGAAAGCAGAATCACCATTGCGGAGATCGCGCAGGAACACGGCGTAAGCCACATGCCGGTCCGTGAAGCGCTGCAGTGGCTGCAGGGCGAGGGGCTGATAGAGATTATTCCCAACAAAGGTGCACGGGTGCTACCGGTCGACGCAGAGTTTATCGCAAACGTGTACGAGACCCGGGCCGTAATCGAAGGGCTCCTGGCACGGTCCGGTCTGCGCGGTTTCCACGAAGACGACCTGTGGAGGATGCAGCAGCGCTACCAGGAGTTCTGCACGGTTGCGGCGGAGTCGCAGATCGACGGCATCTATGCCGGTGACCGACGATTTCATCTCGCGTTGTATGAGCCGAGCAGAAACAGGCCAGCGCTGGAGATCTATAACAAGTACACAGAGCTGCTACTCACGCTGCGCAAGAAGTACGGTTTCAGCGGGGGGCGCATCGAGGCCATGGTAGAGGAACATGCAGAGATTCTGGCTGCGGCGGAGGCAGGTGACGAGTACCGCTTGGAGTCCGTCATTCGGAGCCACGCGCATGGCGGCAAACAGGACCTGCTTGATCGCATGACAACCGCTTCGTAGCAGACGTTCTGTTTGGACTTCACTCAGAAATTGTTGAAATAGTACGCGGTCTTCTCTTGAGTCGGGCGGATGTCGGTCAAGGTTCCCGCGTAATGCCGCAACTTCTTGGGACTGTAGGGGTGCTTGGCCAGCTCCGACTCTATCAGCTCAACGCCGAGCCCCGGCCGGTCTGAAATTATGATTTCCCCCTCACGGTAGTCCACGCTTTCGGTCGTCAGGCTTGTTCGCCACGCAACATCGTTGATCATGATCTCGAGTATATGAAAATTGGGTACGCACGCAGCCAGTTGCAGGGTAGCAGCGGCGGCGACGGGGCCGCTTGGATTGTGCGGGGTGAAGGGCACGTAATACGCTTCAGCCATCGCCGCTATTTTTTTGAGCTCCATTATTCCTCCGGCATGACTGACGTCCGGCTGGACATAGTCAACCGCCTTCTTCTCCAGCAGCTCTTTGAACGCGTAGCGGGTATACGCTCGTTCGCCCGCGGCAATTGGAACCGGAGACTTGGCGCGGACTTCAGCCAGCGAATCGATGCTCTCCGGCGGTATCGGTTCTTCGAAAAACATGGGGTCGAACGGTGCAATTTGTCTGGCGATACTGACCGCGGTAGCAACGTTGAAGCGGCCGTGCGCTTCGATCAGGAGGTCAACACTCGGTCCGACAGCGTCACGAACGCTGCCGATGCATTCTATCGCTGCATCCAGTTCTTTGCTGGAGATCGTCATGTACGCGCTCCCGAACGGATCCCATTTCAGTGCCGTCACGCCGCGGGCGGCCATCTCTCGCGCCTTGTCTGCAAACTCCGCGGGTGTGCGAGCTCCGGCAAACCAACCGTTGGCGTAGAACCGTACACTGTCCCGCATCTTACCCCCCAGCAGCCGGTGGACGGGTACATTCAACGCTTTGCCGGAGATATCCCACAACGCCATTTCGATACCGCTGATTGCCGAGAACAGGACGGGGCCGGTTCTCCAGTAGGAATCTCTGACCATGTGGTAGAAATGCTCTTCAATTCTGAGGGGATCTTTGCCAATCAGCTCTCGTTTGAAATCCTCGATGGCGCCCAGCAGCGCGTGTTCCTTGTATTCCAGGGTAGACTCGCCGACACCGCTGATGCCTTCGTCGGTGAAAACCTTGAGGAACACCCAGTTCGTCCGGTAACAGTCCACGACATACGTCTTGATGTCCGTAATCTTCATGCCATTCACTCCGTGCATCGTGGGTGTTGCAAGCCACCCACCGCGCATACCACGCCGGCAACGCAAATCCAAAATCATCTTGCTTCGCGCTGATTTGATCAAAGATCAAACAATCAATTCATCATACGCCAGGATTCGCTTATTGTCAACGAGAGTCGTTGTGAAACCCAGCGCTCCGGAGTGCTGCATCAATCGGTTCACGTTGCTCCACATATTCGCTCCCAACATTCGTGCCGCGCATCTGCTCCGCGCATCTGCTCCGCGTGACCTTTTCAGGCGGCGGCTCCCGCGCTATCATGCCGGGTGGCGAAGGCGCTCTCACTGCGCAAACTCAGCGCGCGTGCGGTTGCGGCTGCCGATGCGCACGCGGCTGCGATTGCGGATTGCGAGAGCATAAGGAGGATCGATGCAAATCCAGGTTGAAAAACTGACGGCAGAAGAGAAGCAGCAGCGAGGCGTGGACTCGTGGCCCATCTGGGAGCGCGGCGTCTCGCGGTTTGACTGGTACTATGATGAGACCGAAGAATGCCTGCTGCTCGAAGGCGAAGTCGAGGTCGAAACCGAAAGCGGCACCGTGCACATAGCAGCGGGCGATTTCGTCACGTTTCCCAGGGGCCTGTCCTGCGTCTGGGATATCCGCAAGCCGGTGCGCAAACACTACAACTTCCGTTGACCGCACATAGGCGGCCCCGCGCGCGGTGCCCGATCCGTGCGGTGCCTCAACCCGATCCGTGCGGGGTTCAGCCCGGCCCGGCCCACGCGTCGTCGCCCCGCCGCCGCAACGGTTTTGACACCGGTGGCGGTCACGCACTATGATGCGCTATGAGTAGCGACAACGCCCGTTCGGGCCTGGGAGCAGACGGCGGCCGGATCTGGGTTACCGGGATCGGCGTGTTTTCGGCGGTTGGGAATGATCGGCACTCGTTCTGGGATGCGCTCTGTGCCGGTGTCTCCGGGGCGGGCCAGATCCGTGCGTTCGACACGGCCGGGCACAAGTGCCGCGTGGCGGCGGAGATCAAAGGCTTTGACCCGCAGCAGTACCTGTCCGGCAAGCGCATCAGGCGCATGGCGCGCTTCTCGCAGCTCGCTTCGTGTGCCGCGCTGCAGGCGGTCGCCGACGCAGGGCTGGACCTGCAGACCGAAGACCGCACCCGAGTCGGAACCGTAATCGGCACCGCCGCCGGAGACTACGAGAACCTCGAGTCACAGTACCGCACGCTGATCGAGAAGGGGCCCGGGTTCGGCAATCCGCTCGCGGTTCCCAAAATCATCCCCAATATGTCCTCGGCCAACGTCGGCATCGACCTTGGCATCCACGGCCCCAACCTCGGCATGGTGACCGCGTGCTCGTCCGGCGCTCACGCCATAGCGATTGCCGCCATGCTGCTGCGCAGCGGCGGCGCGGAAGTGATGCTGGCCGGCGGCGCCGAGTCCACCATCACGCCGCTGGTGGTAGACGCCTACGCCTGCATGGGCGTGCTCACCTCGCGCAACGACGATCCAGCCACCGCCTCGCGCCCCTTCGATGCCGACCGTGACGGTTTTGTGATCGGCGAGGGCGCGGCGGTTCTGGTCCTGGAGACCGAAGCACACGCACGCGCACGCGGCGCGACGCCGCTGGCGATCTACGGCGGCGCCGGAATGACCGCCGACGCCTACAGTATCGCCATTCCCGAGACCGAAGGCGCCTGGGCGGCCGGCGCGATTCGCTCCGCGCTCGCCGACGCCGCCTTGAACGCCGGCGACGTAGACTACATCAACGCTCACGGCACCTCAACGCCGGCCAACGACCGTATCGAGACGCTGGCCATCAAGTCCGCGCTCGGGGACGAGGCGCGACGCGTGGCCGTCAGTTCCAGCAAATCGATGATCGGGCACACGCTGGGAGCGGCCGGCGCGGTTGAGGCGGCCGCCACCGTGCTGAGTCTGCATCACCAGGTGATTCCGCCCACCATCAACTATCACACCCCCGACCCGGAGTGCGATCTCGACGTCGTACCCAACCAGGCGCGGCACCAACCGCTGCGCGCCGCGCTCTCCAACTCGTTTGGCTTCGGCGGCCAGAACTGCGTGCTGGCGTTCCGGCGGGCGCATTCTTGACACCCGCCACCCCTTTTTCTACACTCAACCGTGTTTCCAGCGTACGCGTTCCGGCGTCCGCACGCGCGCGCTCCTGAAACCTCTCATGAGTATTCCAAGCAGCATTCTTCTGGAGGAATCCGTTGTACGAGCCAGTTGATCCAAAAGTCAATTTCCCCGATATGGAGCTGAAGATCCTTGACTTCTGGCAGAAGAACGACATTTTCAAGCGGTCAATTGAACAGCGCGAAGGGTGCGAAGAGTTTGTCTTCTACGACGGCCCGCCGTTTGCCACCGGGCTGCCGCATTTCGGCCATTTTGTTCCGGGAACCATCAAAGACATCTTCCCTCGCTACCAGACCATGCGCGGCAAGAAGGTCGATCGGCGCTTCGGCTGGGACTGCCACGGCCTGCCGGTAGAGTACGAGATGGAGAAGGAGCTCGGCATCTCGGGCAAGGCGCAGATCGAAGAGTACGGCATCGCCAACTTCAACGAATCGTGCCGTTCCATCGTTTTGCGCTACACCGAGCAGTGGCGTGAGATCGTCACCCGCATGGGCCGCTGGGTCGACTTTGAGCACGACTACAAGACCATGGAAGTCGACTACATGGAGTCGATCTGGTGGGTCTTCAAGACGCTCTGGGACAAGGGGCTGATCTACGAAGGCTACTACATTCTGCCGTACAGCCCGGGGCTGGCAACGCCGCTGTCAAACTTCGAGGTGAACCTGGGCGGCTACCAGCAGGTCACCGATCCTGCGATCACGGTGCGGTTCCGCGTTACCGATGACAGCGCCGCAGAACTCGGGCTGCCGGCCAACAGCTACGTCCTGGCGTGGACCACCACCCCGTGGACACTGCCGTCCAACCTCGGCCTGGCGCTGGGCCCCGCTATAGAATACGTGGTTGTCCGTGACGGCGATGATCACTACATCCTGGCCGCGGACCGGCTGGGGGCCTATTACAAGAGCGCCGAAGAGTACACCGAGGTGCGCCGTCTGCAAGGCAACGAGCTGGTCGGGCTGCGGTACGAGCCGCTGTTTCCCTACTTTGCCGAACTGCAGCCGCAGGGTGCGTTCCGTGCCCATGCCGCGGACTTTGTCACCACTGAAGATGGAAGCGGCGTGGTACATATCGCGCCCGGCTTCGGCGAAGATGACTACCAGGTACTCAAAGAATCGGGGCTGCCCATTGTCTGCCCGATCGACGCCGACTGCAAGTTCACCGCCGAAGTGACCGACTTCGAGGGCCTGTTTGTAAAGGACGCCGACAAGCCGATCATTGCGATGCTGAAGGAACAGCGCAAGCTGGTAAAGCGGGAGAGCTTCCTGCACCCCTATCCACACTGTTATCGTACCAAGCAGCCGCTCATCTACCGCGCGATCTCGTCGTGGTTTGTCGACATAGAGAAGGTAAAACCCAGCATGCTCAAGGCCAACAGCGAGATCCGCTGGGTGCCCGATCATCTGCAGGAGGGGCGTTTCGGCAAGTGGCTGGAGGGCGCCCGGGACTGGGCTATTTCGCGGAACCGCTACTGGGGCAACCCGATACCGGTCTGGAAGTGCGACGGCAGCGACTACGTGGAGTGCATCGGTTCGCGCGCCGAGCTGGAAGAGAAGTCGGGCCGCAAGATCACCGATCTGCACAAGCACTACGTTGACGACATCACCTGGCCCTCACCCGACGGCAAGGGAACGATGCGCCGCGTGCCGGAGGTGCTCGACTGCTGGTTTGAGTCCGGCGCGATGCCGTACGGCCAGAACCACTACCCGTTTGAGCACAAAGAGTGGTTTGAAGCCAACTTCCCGGCCGACTTCATCTGCGAAGGGCTCGACCAGACGCGCGGCTGGTTCTACACGCTGACCGTGTTGGCCGCTGCGCTCTTCGATGCGCCGGCCTTCCGCAACTGCGTGGTGAACGGACTGGTGCTTGCCGCCGACGGCAAGAAGATGTCCAAGAGCGAACGCAACTACACCGACCCCAAAGAGGTCATCGACAAATTCGGTGCCGACGCGCTGCGGCTGTTCCTGACCAACTCCGCGGTGGTGCGCGCCGAAGACCTCAAGTACTCGGACGAGGCGGTCCGCGACGTACTGAAGAGGGTTATCATTCCGTTCTGGAACTCCTACAGCTTCTTCGTGACCTACGCCAACATTGACGGTGTGCAACCTGCAGAACCGCCTGCCGATCCGGCCAATCCGCTCGACCGCTGGATTCTGTCCGAGGTCGAACGGCTGGTGCAGGAAGTAACCGAGAACCTCGACCGCTACGAGCTGCAGCGGGCGATCGATCCAATTGTCGAGTTCATCGACGATCTCAACAACTGGTACATTCGCCGTTCGCGGCGCCGCTTCTGGCGCAGCGAAAACGACAACGACAAGCATCAGGCCTACCAGACGCTCTATACCGTGCTGCTCCGCCTGACCACGGTTGCCGCGCCGTTTATCCCGTTTACTACCGAGGCGGTCTACCGCAACTTGCGCACCGCCGCAATGCCCGAGTCGGTGCACCTGTGCGATTATCCCGTTGCCGATCAGAGCCGGCGTGACTTCGAACTCGAGCAGAAGATGCGCATCACGCAGCAGACGGTGCGCATGGGCCGCGCCATCCGGCGCATGTACGATCTCAAGACGCGTCAACCGCTGAAGGCGCTGCACCTGGTCACCATCAACGCCAACGAGCGCAAGATCCTGCGCGAGATGGAAGACATCATTCGCGAAGAGCTCAACGTAAAAGAGGTCATCTTCCGCGAGAACGAGGAAGACCTGGTCGAGTACTCGGCCAAGGCCAACTACCGTGAGCTGGGCCGGGAGCTCGGCAAAGATATGAAGGCGGCCGCGGACAAGATCGCCGCGCTTTCGCCGCGCGAGATTCGCAGCCTGATCGAGGGCAACACGCTCAGTCTTGACATCGGGGCGCGCACGCTCGAGATCACGCTTGCGAGCGTAGTCGTTCAGCGCTCGGAGAAAGAGAACCTCAAGGTGCTGAACGAGGGCTCGCTGACGGTTGCACTGGATCCGGAAATCACCGACGAGCTGCGTCAGGAAGGCATCGTGCGCGACGCCATACGGGTGATCCAGAACCTGCGCAAGGAGAGCGGTCTCGACGTGAGCGATCGCATCGAGCTCTCGATTTCCGCCGGCGAGACCGTGCGACAGGCGGTGGACAACTTCCGTGACTACCTGATGAACGAGACACTCGCGGTCTCGCTGCGCTGGATTGACAACGGTGGAGCAGGCACGGAGGTGACCATCGGTGACGAAAGCTGCGCCATCTCGCTGAGCAGGAAAGCGTAGTGGCGTTGCTCAGCCGTACCGCCGCCGGCGCTGCGTCGTCGCGAGGCCCGGTTGCCCGCACGGTGACGGTGGTTGCCGTTGCGGCGCTGATTCTGATCGCGG
>PWMO01000497.1 GCA_003558175.1 Spirochaetaceae bacterium | reverse complement strand
GCAACAGCGCGGGAGCTCGGTACATTGGGCATAAGTATATCGCGCCGCCCAACCGCCAGCAATCCTTGGTTTCTGTTACCAAGCTTCCTTTACAAGCTTCGTAACAGAAAGGTTGCGAACCGCGGGGAGTTGGGGTATGATGGCGTCGAGTTAAAAACATGTTTACCGTCGCGATCGTCACAGGCGATCCGAAGTGCCGCGCATTTCTGCGTATGGTGTTGCCGCCATACTTCCGACTGCTCGAAGAACTCCCTGTTTTCGATTTGTCGGTCTCCGTTCTCTGGGACCGGCCGGATGCCGTCATTGTCGATAGTGATGACGATCCGGAGACAGTGCGCTGGATGGTGCGCCGGGTGCAAACCGTTCTGAATGCACCGCCGGTCATCGTTATCTCTTCTGAGGATGATGCCCGGACAATTGTCGATGCCGTTCACGGAGGCGCATTTGATTATGTCACGAGACCGTTCAATCTTGAGCGTCTGGTGACGTCCGTCCAGAGCGCGGCGGTATACAGCGCTTCAAGGCACCTTGCAGACGGTGCGGATGAAAAAGGCCGGAAGACGGATTCGGAGGAAGCAGATTCGTCAATCGAGCAGTTTCTCGGAACGAGCAAACTTGCTGAAGAAATCCGTGCAACCGTGATTGAGTACAGTCAGGTAGAGGCGCCGGTGTTGTTGTACGGGGAGAGCGGAGTGGGCAAGGACCTGGTTGCCCGGATAATCCACAGCCGTTCCCGGCGTTCCGCAGGTCCGTACATGGAGGTGAACTGCGCGGCCGTCCCCGATACACTCGTCGAGTCGGAGCTGTTCGGTAGTGAGCGGGGTGCATTCACCGACGCCGTGTCGCGTGCCGGAATCCTCGAGCAGTCCTACGGCGGAACGCTGTTTCTCGACGAGATCGGAGACGCGTCACCGCATTTTCAGGCCAAACTGTTGCGTGCAATTGAAAGCCCTTTTGTGGTTCGCGTCGGTGGGAGCCGGCCGACGCCAATTGACTTCCGCCTCATTGCGGCCACTAACCGCCACCTGCGTCAGCGGGTCACCGAGGGGCTGTTTCGTGACGATCTCTACTATCGCGTCGGCGTGCTTCCGTTGCAGCTTCCGCCGCTGCGGGAGCGCGTTGAAGACATCCCCATTCTGGCGTGGCACCGACTCAAAAAACAGACGCGGGGTGTCAAACGGTTCTCACCGGCCGCAATGGATCGACTGGTGAAGCATGAGTGGCCCGGCAACGTTCGCGAACTGAACAACGTCATCCTGCGCGGAATTCTCTTCAGCAGGAATGAAACGATCACGGCGCAGCACATCGTCTTTGATCCGGTATGATCGCCGAGACTCGTCCCGGTAACTGAATCGTGCCGACCGTGCCGACCGTCCCGGTCGACAGCAGCCAACCGTTCGCGAACCGATGGCCCGCACCCGGCAAACGCCGCCGGTCAATCGATCAGCCTGATGTCGATGCCTTCGAGTATTGGTGACAGAGCGCCTTCAGCATCCTCGTAGAGGTCGACGAGCATGCCCAGCACGATGACCCGGCTGTTGGAGCCGATCGGCGCGCGGCCCGGAGGCTCGTCGGCAGGAGCCATTGAGTCACCGGGTTCGGGGGGTCTGCCTGAATGGAAGCGGGCGGCAAAATCGGGTCCCTGAAAGAAGACGTAAGCCTGGTACAGGCGAACCTCGCTCAGACCAAGCCATCGTCCACTGGCCAGATCCACCTGCACCAGGAACGAGTCGGGCTCAGGGTCGATCACGGTAATCTCTACCGCAACTCCGTCAAGTATGATTACGCGGTCAGTGGGCAGCGAGTCCAGGTCACGCTCGTCGAGCATGTGGTGGATATCTTCAAGCGTCGTGCCAAAGTCCAGCGCACCGCGCAACCGCTCAAACGGGGATGCTCCGTCGGTCGCAGCGAGTGTCGGCGTGACGGCAACCAGCAGGCATGCGATAGCCGCAGCTCGAACGATTACGGCAGCCAAAGGCATCGATGGCGGATGTGCTATGACGCGCGTTTTCACGGGTACCTCTTGAGCGGCCGTAGTGCGGCTTGCCGCGCTGACTCGTATCGAGCGGCATTGCCGACGCGCCACCGCTGCCAATTATACCAGACCGGCAACCGTTCTGTCCAAGGCAGTGAAAACAGCGGTGAAACGGCCGTCCGTGTGCTACTATTATGGTCGTGAGCCAAACGATACCTCAAGCGACCGATCCGTCGCATCTATTCGACGGGCGTCACGCTCTCATTGTAGGGGCGAGCGGTGGTATCGGTCGGGCGGTCGCTCGCGCGTTGGCCGGCGCCGGCGCCCGGCTCACGCTGCACGGCCGCGACCCGGCGCGTCTTGCTCGCGCTCTGGCGGACGATCCGGAGCGTGATCTGCCTGATCAGTCGTTGCGGCCCGAGTCTCACACCGGTTCTTCAGTGGATCCCCCCGCGGCTCAGGGTGTGTCCCAGCCGGTAGAAACCGTCATCTGCGACCTGCCTTTCGATGCGGTTCTTGATGAGGGCAGGGGTGAAGCCGGCGACTCCGCTGCGCCGTCTGACGCGTCGCAGCGGCTTCAGAACGTTGTCGATGTCATGCTGAAGGGCGGAGTGCCCGATATACTGGTGGTAGGCTACGGACCGTTTCTGGAACGCTCGCTTCTCGATACCACCGCGGCGCAATGGCGTGCGCTTTTTGAGGCCAACGTCATGCTTCCGGTGATGCTTGCCCAGCGCTGCCTTCCCGTGATGCAGCAGCGCGGATTTGGTCGCGTGCTGGTGTTCGGCGGAACCGGCACCGATCGCATTGCGGGGTTTCGTACCGTTGCGGCCTACAGTGCGGTGAAGACGGCGCTGATGTCGTGGGTTAAGAGTGCGGCGCGCGAAGTCGGTTCCGCGGGGCAGCACGCCAACCTGGCGGTGAACGCGATCTGCCCCGGCTACGTTGCGACCGAGTACCTGTCGCGGGAGACGCGCGAACGGTATGCGCGCCGTATCCCCGGGGGGCGGCTGGCGACACCGCAGCAGGTGGCAACTGCGGCGCTCGCGCTCCTTGATCCGGGTTCAACGTTGATGAACGGTGTTATCCTGCCGCTCGACGGCGGAACGAGAAGCTGACTGAGAAACGCGGAGGGCGATAATGCTGTTACACTATTTGACAAAACGCGAAACGGCGCATACTATGGGTGCTATCGCGGAAGTAAAAAGGCCCAGTTTGCTGCCGTGGCAGGGTGAAGGGGAGTCATGAGCAATAACGAGATTGTAGCAGGTTTTGACGAAGAAAAAGACGAAAGTCTAAAGATTCGTCTCCAGAAAGTTGACTCTGTCGAGGGCTGTCTGATCATGTACCTTACCGGGTACATTGACACCTACAACTCCAACTTCTTTCAGAAGCGCGTCACCCGTGCGGTGGAGAGCGGTTTTACCCGCCTCATCTTCCATTGTGGCGGACTCAACTACGTTTCGAGCACCGGTATCGGGTCGTTCACGGCCTTCCTGAAGGCCGTGAAGCCGCGTGGTGGCGACCTTGTACTGCTGGAGATTCAGCCCAAGGTATACGAGGTATTTCAATTGCTCGGGTTCTCCCAGTTCTTCAATATCAAGGACAACCTGGATGAAGCGGTTGAGTTCTTCAAGAAGGGTGGGGCAACGGTAGAGTCGGATGTCTTTCCCAAGATCTTCAAGTGTCCCATCTGTTCCAAGAAACTCAAGGCCACACGGGCGGGAAGATTTCGCTGCTCCGAGTGCAAGACAATTCTGGCCATAGACAACTCGGGGCAGGTGTTTCTGGGATAGGTCTCCGTGGGACTGTTTGACCGCTTTCGTCGCCTGATCAGATCAAACCTGAATGACATGATCAGTAAGGCGGAGAACCCTGAGAAGGTGCTTGACCAGCTCCTCTCGGACATGAACCGACAGCTGATTGACGCTAAGAAGAGCGTTGCCTCCGCTATCGCGGACGAGCGCAAGCTCAAGCGGCGCGTTGATGAATCGCTCGAGCAGGCCGAAGAATGGGAAGAGAAGGCCGCTCTGGCGCTGCGCAACAACCGCGAGGACCTCGCGCGCGAGGCGCTGCTGAAGAAGCAGGAGCTCGCACAGCATGCGGAAGAATACAAGAAGCAGTGGCAGTCGCAAGTCGAGTCGGTTGACCGGCTGAAGATCTCACTGCGGGGACTCGAGCAGAAGCGGGAAGAAGCCCAGCGCAAGCGCAATATGCTGGTAGCGCGAGCCAGAAGCGCGGAAGCGCGACGGCAGATGCAGCAGACACTTCGCAGCCAGTCGGACACGTCCGCGTTTGACGCCTTCGACAAGCTGTCGGCCAGACTGGATGAAATAGAAGCTGAGAATGATGCGTTTGAGGAGCTGGAGGGCTCGTCACAGTCTGATTCTCTCGAGCGTGAGTTCGCCAAACTCGAAGGGGCGAGCTCCGATTCCGAGAAGCTGCTCGAGGAGTTACGCAAGAAGCTGGCGCTTGAGGACCGCAGCGCTCAGTCGACTCGCGGAGGCGGGAGCGTCTCCGGACAAGGCGAGACTGAAGACGTAGACGAAGAGCTCGAAGCGATAAAACGCAAGCTCCGAGACGAAGTCCAGGAAGAATCCGTCCGGAAAGAACAAACCCAAGAAGAATCCCAGGGTGACGGCTGAGGCGCTGAGGTTACACTGCATTGCCGTTCCCGCTGAGATAGCCGATCAGATCCGACTGATCACTGCCGAATCGCCCGAGTGGATTCTCACCTGGGCCTTCTCTTCTGACGAGCTGCCCCCATGTGACGCCTTGGTGATGCCGGCAGAGCTGTTCTCCCGGGTTTGCAGACAGGACCCGCTGCTGACGTACCGCGTGCAGGTACTGCCGTTCGGCCCGGCGCGGCTGCTGCCGCCGACGCTGACACAGGGAGCGGCCGATTATCTGAAGAGCCCCTGGGATGCCGCGGAGCTTTTTGTCCGACTCAGGCGCCGCCTTGCCGAGTTGGCCGCGGTCCCCGGTCATCGCAAGGTGCTGCTGTGGCGCAGCTGCCTGCGAACGGAAAGGGCGTCGGTCCCGTTGTCGGCATCGGAGATTCGTATTGCGCGCCTCCTGATGCGATTTGCCGGTGAGGCGGTGAGCAGACGGGCGCTTTATTTCGCTATCTGGGGGCACGAGGGCGAGGACTCGCGCGCCGTCGACGTCCATATCTCGGCGCTGCGCAAAAAGATGCGAGCGATCGATCCGGAGGGCGCCGCGGTCTCTATCCGTACGGTACGGGGCGAAGGATACATGCTGGATGCACCTGCAGAGTTGTGGACAAATTGTGAGTAAAGTCGACTCAGGGGGAAACGGCTACACAAGTTTTTAGGCTTGACACGAGTATTCGGTCGACTTCTTTTGTATCATCGATTTTATTTCGTTTAAAGTGTTCCATTGCAATAAAATATACCGTGCCAATTGAAAATCCGTGAAATTCGGGCGCGCGGCCGTCGACAAAACCGTACAGGCGCCGAATTCTGTCCTGTGGATAATCTGTGAAAGATTTACGGAAAAACCGCCGCCAGACCTCCCCGTATCCCTCGTGACACTCCGTCGCGTCACGCCCCGTCACCTTCCACCGCCCCCCGATCCCGCGGGCCTCCGCCGCTAAACCCTGCTGCAATCGAACCTTGCCAACCCCGTCCCCGCCCCAGATTTAGAATTGCCGGCTTGGGAAAGGTTCTGTTGCACAGCGGCCGACGGCGTGATAGGATTCTGCCTGAAGTGAAGACCGGAACAGCGGTTCTCCTCGTCTTTATCGGGGCTTCTCTCGCCCTGGCGCTTGTTCTCACCGGCGGGCACGCCCTGATTGTCTGGGGGCGTATGCTGGATCCCGCATTCGCAGAGCAGCCGTATTCCACTTTGGCGGCGCATCTGGCCGACAGCCTGCCGGGTATCCTGTTGATTTCGGCGGTGGCGGCAGCAGCGGTCGCGCTATTCCGCCTGCTGCAACAGAGAACATCGCCGGTGCCGTCCCTGATCCTCCTCTGGGTCACGCTTTCGGTTTTTCTCTACGGAACACTGGAGCTCACGTACCGTTTCGCATCGCATACTGTGGCAGCAGAACCGACCGCGCAGGCGCTGCCGCACGGCCGGTTGCTGCGGCTTCCGGATGCAGCGCTCTACATTGACGAACGGACCGGGGAGACGCTGCGTCGCGTGCTTGTGCGGCGGCAGTTCGACTCCGCCGACCAGCCGCGTTTCGTACTCTACCCGGAAGCTCGACACGATCCGCGTGCCGAGGTGGTTGTGCTTCCAGGGGAGGCTGAACCGCTGTCGCTGCGAGAACTGCGTGACGGGCCGTGGGCCGCTCTCGACGTCCCTCCGGCAGCGGCCTCGCTCATGCGCGAGGCTGGTTTGGTCTCCGGTCGACTGCGGGCGGGGGTAGCCCCGCCGAGTGTGGCCGGTATTCTCTCGGTGCTGGCGCTGTCGCTCGCGGTCACCATGTCCTGGACTCTGGTGCGGCTGACACGCTGGCCGCTGTTCAACGCTATTCTGACCGTCAGTTGGCTGCGACTGCTGCTGCATTTCGCGGCAGCGCCTTCGGATCCGGCACTGATGGAGCTCTTGCGCGAGATAGTCAGTCTTGTTGGAGCGCCGACCGGATACCTGTACCCCGCCGCGCTGGCGCTTCCCGGTCTGATTCTGCTCGGGCTCGGCGTGGTCCTGCCTTCGTTCCAACAGTGGAAGAGGGAGACCTACGGTGAATAGGCACGGACGCAACGCGCTGCTGGTCATCGTGGGGATCTATCTCCTCGCCTTTGCTGCGCTGGTGGGATTCTCCATGTTCCAGTTTCCCGGGCGGGACGTGTTGCCGGCATTTCGCCTCAACTGGATTCTGTGGAACGGCGTGGCGCTGTTTATCGAGCACCTGCCCACCATCCATGTGACCGCCCTGCTGCTGCTCTACTCGCTTATCGCCGGGATCGGGCCGGTGCTGAAACGGGGCGGCCGAGAACTGGCGGTGGCGCTGCGTGGGCCCCTGGTCCTGTGCACCACAATTGCGATGCTGTTTGCCGTCGGTGTAGGTATTCTGCATCCCTATGCGGTCGGTCGCCGCGACGGTTACGCCTATCGCAGCCGGTTTGCCGCCGCGCTGCTCAGAGAAGCAGAGCAGAGCGAATGGGACGGCGATTACCAACGAGCAGAGCTCGACTACGCGCTCTACCTTCGGATCGATCCGGAGAACGAAGACATCCGCCGGCGGTTTGAAGCTGCGCGGGCACGCGCGCAGCAGATCGAGGGTGGTCCGGAGTCTGAGGAACCCGCTCCTTTTCGCGCTGCGGCGTTGCGCGAAGGGCCGGACGCGACCGAACTTACCAACCGGGCCGCGCAGGCGTTCGATGCTGAAGACTACTTCTCGGCCCACTACTACGGGCGCCTGGCGTTGGCGCTTGACTCCGGGCGTGAGGAGGCGCGGCGGCTGGTTGCCAGCGCCTATGACCGGATGCGGGCGTACGGCGAGACCCTGGAGGAGGCGCACCAGCGCGAGCTTTACGAACGCAAGCGGCGAGCGCATCAACTGCTGTTCGATCCCAGCGCTGAGAACATCATCGAGGCCTACTACGCGTTCTCCGATCTCCACGCCGAGTTTCCCCAGGATCGTGAGGTGCAGCGCTACTACCCGGTGGCGCGCGAGGCGATTCAGAATGTGTCGTTCTTCCTGCACGAGATCGAGCGCGCCGAGGGGTTTCCGGCACGGCACAATCTGACGTTTCGCAACTACGCGGACCTTCGCCACTACGGTGACGACCAGGGCAACCGTAGCGGCCGCGGCATCCGTGGCGACCAGCTGCGTGAGTTCGTCCATATTGATCGCCTGGTGATTGCGTCCGGCGGCCGGTACGCGCTGGGTATTGAAGCCATCGGCTTTGATGCGGCCGGAAACGTGGCCTATCACCTGCAGGCAGATTACGGTCGAATCGAACAGCGCGACGCCAACGACGGGGAGGCGAGGTCCTACCTCAACATGCGCGCCGTTGACCGCGGTCGCCGCACCGTCACCGAGCCGCGCTATCTCACCGGGGGCCGTGAACCGAACGTAGGCCACGTGCTGCAGCTTGGGACGTCGGTGCGCCGGCTCGAGCTCGCCGCTGCCGAAGAGCACGGGCTGCAGGCGGCCGTTCTGCCGGACCTGCTGGAAAAAGCCCGATTGTACCCGGCGTTCGGCTTTTCGGTCGAACCGGTCTATATCGAAATCGGCATGCGCCTGCTGCTGCCGTTCAGTCTGCTGATCCTCTCGTTGCTGGCGATATCGCTGGGAATCCGGTGGCGCAGCCACTACCTCGGGCGCGTGCCGCTGATGGCGCTGCTCGCGTGCGTGGCGTTGCCGCCGGCGCTGCACTATCTGCTTTCGTTCTATTTCTTCGCACTGCGTGTTCTGCTGGGTGCGCTGACGCTGTCCAGTGGGATTGCGCTGGCGGCGGCGGTAATGGTACCGCTGCACGCGCTGCTTCTCGGCCTGGCGCTGTACTCGGTTGCGGGACAGATGATGCGGGCATCATGAAGCGATACGCCCTGGGAAAAGTGATC
>PWMO01000529.1 GCA_003558175.1 Spirochaetaceae bacterium | reverse complement strand
CTGCGCCGTCTTCGCCGCCACCTACGTTGGCAGGATGCGATACGCCACGTCGTACGAGATCAGGCCCGGCGGCTCTGAGTCTACCGTAGCCGTGGGAGTTGCCAGGCTCGGGCACTCCGCGTCATGGGTCAGCCGTCTCGGCGATGACGAGCTTGGTCACCGCATTCTCTCGATCGTACGTGGTGAGGGGGTGGATACTGCGGATGTGTCGATGGTTCAGACGCATCCCACCGGGTTGTTTGTGCGTGAGCGACTGCCGCGAGGCGCCGCCCGCCACTACTACTACCGCGCCGGATCGGCGTTCAGCACCCTGGGCCCTGAAGATCTCCCCGAGGAGCTCATTGCCGGGGCGCGCATCCTGCATCTGACCGGAATCACTCCGGCGCTCTCGGCCGCCAATCGCGCCATGGTTGAGCAGGCGATGACAATTGCCGAGCGGCACGGCGTCACCGTGCTGTTCGATCCCAACATGCGGCGCAAATTGTGGACCGCAGCAGAGGCTCGCGAGGCGCTTGAGCCTCTCATGGCCCGGGCAGACTACGTGCTTCCCGGGATGGAGGACCTGCAGGGGCTCTACGGTGACAACCTGACGGAAGAAGACGCAATCACTACGCTGCAGCGGCTTGGGTGCAGACGCATCATTCTAAAGCGTGGTGCGCACGGGGCCGCGGTCATTGCCGACGGAAAGCGTGAAATAGCGGAGTGTCGGGTGGTGAGTGATCCTCACGATCTCATGGGCGCGGGAGACGCCTTCGCGGCGGGGTTCGCAGTGGGGCTTCTGGATGGTGCGTCGACGGTTGAGGCCGCCGCGTTGGGGAATGCCGTCGCCGGGATCGCGATCCAGACTTCCGGTAACATCGAATCCATGCCCACTGGCAAAGAAGTCGAAGAGCGGAGACGAGGCGAGAAACCGGTTGAACGATGAAGCAGGCGAGCGGGCCCGGCCCTATGCCGTACAAACCCATACATCCAATGCAAGAGAAGAATAGAGGAGAACGATAGATGAAGATTGAAGGTGTATTCCCGGCGCTCATCACACCGTTCGATGAGAACGGAGCTGTAGCGGAAGAAAAACTGAGGGGACTCCTGCGGTTCCTAGTGCCGCAGGTCCATGGCCTGTACCCGTGCGGGTCCTACGGCTCAGGCCCTCTCATGACGGATGAGCAGCGCATGCGCGTAGCTGAGATAGTGATGGAGGAGACGCGGGGCAAAGTCTCAGTTGTCCTGCACGTGGGGGCTGCAGACACCGCAACCACCATCAGGCTGGCGCAGCACGCGGAGCAGCTGGGCGTAGCTGCGGTGGCGTGCCTTACCCCCTACTACTACCTGCACAGCTTTGACAACGTGCTCGAGCACTTCAAACGGGTGGTGGCAAGCGTCAAGACACCCGTGTACGTGTACCACAACCCCAAATACACCAACTTGACCACGTTTACACCGGAGCAGCTGGTCCGGCTCGCCGAGATCGGCGTCGCGGGGCTGAAGGACAGCAGCGCCAATATCGGCTTCTTCTACGACTGCGTCTCTGCGGTGAACAACCCGGACTTCACCTTCCTGATTGGATCACAGACGATACTGCTTCCGGCCCTCGTCGGCGGTGGTCACGGCTGCGTCTCCGGCCTTTCTAATCTGTTCCCGCGGCTGGTAAACAAGATCTACGAGTATGCGCGAGCGGCCGACTACGAAAACGCCCTCGCATTGCAGCGTAAGGCAAATGCGCTGCGAAAATTGACCGGTTCCGGTATTCCCGTTCCGTTCTATCACGCGGCGCTCAAGTACCGAGGGATTGATATCGGCGTTCCACTCTGTCCGCATCTGCCCTACTCCAGGTCGGACGAAGAGCGTATAGCCGGTCCAATAAAGGAGGCAATTGAGCTGGAGGAGAGTCTGACGGCCGTCTCGTAGGTTTTGCGCAGGCGGCGGGGCATTTGCGATTGGCACGAATCATAGGAGGCTGGTATGAGGAAAAATGTCGTTTTTGTTCTGGTGTTGGTCCTTGTGATGGCGACGATGGGGTTTGCCGCGGGCGCGGCTGAAGAGGAGGTGTTCCCGTCTCGCGAAATTTCGCTCTACATTGGATTTGCCGCCGGTGGCGGCACCGATGTCCTGGGGCGAAGAATCGCCGAGAATATGGAACCTGAACTGGGTGTTCCCATTGTGATCGACAACCGGCCGGGGGCAGGTGCTCTCGTTGCCAATCAGCAGGTGGCAAATGCGCGTCCCGACGGGTACACACTGAGCCTCCTCCTGGGCAATCAGTTTCTGCAGAAGCATTACAAGGAAGCTGACGCATGGATTGACCCGCTCGAGGATGTCACGCTCATCGGCGTATTCAACCGCGATGCGTGGGGTATTGCGGTCCCGTCGGACGCACCGTATGACACGTTCGACGAGTTCGTGCGATACGCTCGAGCAAATCCCGGAATTCAGGTTGGTTCCGGCCCCCCGGGAACGCTCTACTACTGGACCTGGCAGGCGGTCATTGCAGAGACAGGCATCGATCTGACGATCGTACCCTACGATGGTACCGCGCAGTCGCTGGCCGCTGCAGCGGGGGAAGAGGTAGCCGCGGCGGGCGCGGGCCCCGGAGAGGCCGCTTCCCTGATGGATGGAGGACTCGTGAAGATGATCGGGGTAGCCGCTGATGAACGTATCGACGCGTTTCCCGATATTCCCACCTTTGCCGAGCAGGGCTTCGATATTGTTGTCGGTCCGTGGCGTGCCATTGTGGGCCCTCCGGGGATGCCCGACGATGTAGTGCAGACCCTAGCAAACGCACTGGAGACCGCGTATTACTCAGATGCGTTTCAGGACTTCATTCGCGAGAACGGTCACGGAGCGTTCTTTCGTGGACCGGGAGAAGACGGACGGGCGTTCTTTGAAGCCGAAGACCGCTTCTTCTACAGCCTGATGGCGGCGCAAGGACAGGCGCGATAAGATGCAATGCGGCGCTTCGTAAACAGTTACACGGTAACCGGTGCCGCGTCACTGCTGCTCAGCGGGTTTGTGGCAAACTACTTGCGAAACATCCCATTCGCGCCGTTGCGGGCGGGGCTCGGCCCCGCCTTCTTCCCCACCGTTGTGTCGGTGATCCTGGGAGCGATGGGTATCGCGGCGCTCATAATCGGGATCGTGCGCGCGGTGCGCCAACCCGACGCTATGGATTTGGCTCCGCTCACAAACAGAACCGCGGTACTGGTCTGTATTGTCGTCCTGTATGCAGCCGGCATACAGCTGCTCGGCGTGTTGTTACCAACAGCGGTGTTTCTGCTTGTGGCAATGCTCTCGCTTGGCGTGAACCGGTACCGAGCGGTACTGGCTACCGCGCTCGCGTCCGGCGCGATCTACATCATCTTCGGGATTCTATTCCGAATTCGACTTTTCTAAGGTATTGAGGGCAGGAAGCGATGACGATCAGTTTCGCAGACATCCTTGAGCTCGGCCTACCTCTGGTTCTGGATGGGAGTGTGCTGCTGCTGGCGGTGATCGGAACGATCACGGGTCTCTTTGTTGGGGCGATGCCGGGACTGTCAAGCGTCATGGCGATGGCGATCCTCATTCCCCTTACCTACCGCATGTCGCCGCCGCAGGCGTTCGGTCTGCTTCTGCCGGCATATGCTGCGGGAACGTTTGGTGGCGCGATCGGTGCGCTGTTGCTGAACATACCCGGCACCGGCGCGGCGATTATGACTACCTACGACGGCTACCCAATGGCACAGCGGGGAGAGGCCGGCTACGCGCTTGGACTGAGCTGCGTGTACTCCTTCGTGGGTGGAATCGTGAGCGCCTTCTTTCTGGCGATATTCGCCCCGGTGGTTGCTTACTGGGCGATACGGATGGGTACGCGAGAGTATTTCGCGGTCGCGGTGTTCGGCCTTGGAGTTATTTCTTACCTCAGTCCTTCGCTGGTGAAGGGGCTGATCGGTGGGGCCATCGGCCTGCTGCTGGCTACCGTCGGCATGGATTCGATCACCGGGGTATCACGGTTCACGTTCGGACACGCCGAGCTCGCAGGCGGGCTGGAGTTTGTTCCGGTGATGATCGGCATCTTCGGGCTGGGCGAGATCATGTACACCGTCGAGAAGGGCACCAGAGAAGGAGCGCATCTGCCGCAGAAGTTTGGTCGGATGCTGCCCCGAATGAAAGACGTGATCCGCTGCATTCCCACCACCGTGCGCTCAATAGTCGTCGGCACCTTTATTGGCGTCATTCCAGCGTCCGGTCCTACCATTGGTGCAGTTGCGTCGTATGGCCTGGAGAAGCGAATCGGCAAACGCCGCGAAGAGATGGGGACGGGAGTGCCGGAAGGTATCATCGCGGCGGAGGCGGCAAACAACGCCGGCACCGGCGCGGCGATCGTGCCGATGATTACGCTGGGAATTCCCGGTGACGCAGTTACGGCGGTTCTGCTGGGCGCGCTCATGCTGCACAATCTCCGTCCCGGCCCTACCCTGTTCACCCAGCGGCTTGACGTTGTAGCCAGCATCTTCATCCTGTTCTTCCTCGGCAACGTCCTCTTTCTGATCTTTGGACTGCTCGGCGCCAGGATCTTCGTTCGAGTGCTGCGCACCCCGCAGCGGATCCTTCTGCCGATTGTGGCTGCGCTCTGCTTCATCGGTGCGTACGCCGTGCGACGCAGCGTGTTTGACGTGCACATCCTGGTTATTTTTGGCATCGTCGGGTTTCTGCTGCGCAAGATCGGCGTCACCCCGGCGCCGCTTATCCTGGGATTCATTCTTGGCCCGATTGTCGAGAGCACATTGCGGCGCGGGCTCATCACAACGCAGGGCAGCTTTGCCGCGTTCTTTGCTCGACCGATAAGCGCGTTTCTGCTGGTCTCGACGGTATTGCTGCTTGTCAGTCCGGGGCTGATCCGGCTCGCGCGGTTTCTCCGGACACGGTACCGCGCTAAGGTCGAACGGCAAGTCTGAAGGCATGACGAAGCACGCACCCGGCACAGTCTTTACGGCAGCCATACGCCGACTTGGCCCCGGAGCGCTTCTTGCGGGAGTGCTGGGCTGGTTCAGCATCTGGTTCAGCAAGTTCCTCGGTGAGACCGTTCTTGGATTTGCCACGACGCCGATCTCTTCCGCCATGACGGCAATTCTGCTCGGCCTGATTGTCGGCAACGTGGTAGCGTTGCCGGAGCAGATGCGGCCGGGACTCGCCTTTGCGGTAAAGAAGATCCTGCGCCTGGGCATCATTCTGCTGGGAATTCGACTGAGTCTCGCCGGGGTGGTACGAATGGGCGCGATCGGCCTCCCAATCGTGGTTGGGAGCATCGCCGGCGCCCTTGTGCTGACAATGCTGCTGGCGCGGCTGCTGCACCTGCCGCCCAGGCTGGGCACCCTGATAGCGGTGGGAACCTCCATCTGCGGCGTATCGGCAATTGTTGCGACCGGTCCCGCAATTGAAGCCGGCGAGGAAGAGATGGCCTACGCCGTCTCCGTGATCACCATCTTTGGGCTGTGTGCGACCATTGCCTATCCATCGGTGGCATATTCGATCTTTGCGGGAGATGCGGTGGCAGCAGGGCTGTTTCTGGGGACCGCGGTGCACGACACGTCTCAGGTGACCGGCGCAGCGCTGCTCTACTCTGAGATGTTCTCGCAACCGCAGGCACTGGAAGTTGCGGTGGTCGTCAAGCTTGTGCGCAACCTCTTCATGGCGCTCGTTATTCCCGTGATGGCGTACCTCCATAACCGCCGGCCGATGGTCGCGCAGTCGCAGACGGCAGAAGGGGCCCCGGGTGCCGACGGTGCGCCGCAGGTTCGCGACGCCGCGTTGGAGGACCGAGGCGCTGCGGTGAGGTCCGGGAGTGCTGCGGTGAGGGCCAGCGACGCTGCGGTGAAGGCCGGGGGTGCTGCGGTGAAGGCCAGGGGTGCTGCTGCGGTGTTTCCGCTGTTCGTGCTTGGGTTCCTGTTGATGGCGCTGGTCCGAACCGCAGGTGACGTAACGCTCCGCCGCAGCGGAGCCGCCTTCGGGCTGATTGCGGAACAGGCCTGGCTGGGTGTCTCTGCGGGAGTTGCGAGCTGGTCAATCAACTTCCTGGTGGTAGCGCTTGCCGCGGTCGGACTTACCACACGATTCAGCAGCCTGAAGCGCCTTGGCTGGGCCCCACTCCTTACCGGAATGGCCGCGGCACTGATCGTCGGGCTCATCGCGTTTGTGTTCATCTCCGTCGCAGTGCACTCCTTCTAAGGCGGCTGCGGCCGGCTGGACGGTGGACGCGCGACGGCGGCACCCTCACGCAGAGGCGCCCGTTCAACTGCTCAGTGCGATTCCCGCCACCACGCCAAGCAGCACGCCTCCGACCCCACCGGAGAGAAAGCCGCGAAGCCTGGCGTTACGGATCTGCCGCCTGGCCTGCCGCTCGTACTCGTCGAAGGATGTCCTCAATTGCGTGATTGAGTGCCTCAGCTCGCTCGACTCTGACTGTGCCGTCTGCAATCGCGCTTCCAGCGCGATGGAGATCTCCTCGGCCTGCCGCAAGCTGGTCGAGAGCTGAGCGATGCGCTGTTGTGAGTCGCTCAAGTTCCGCTCCGCTGCGCTCAATCGCGCGACTAAGCTCTGCGAAATCCCGGTCTGCCTGAGCAAGCTCTGCCGCAACGCTGCGAGCTCGATCCTCTGCTCGTTCAAGGTCGACTCGATACTCGTGAGCTCGCTCTCTGAGATCTCGTAACTCTGTGCGGGTAGCAAACCAGGTGAGAACAACAGCCAGCACAGCACCAGCGATAAAACACGTGACGTACCCACGCATTCTACCTCCTGCCATGATTTTTACCTCTTGCATCCCGTGATACCCCGGGGGTGGGCAAAAGTCAAGTTGGCGCAGCGGGATCGCGCACGAATCTGAGTCCGGCTGCAAAGGCACGACACCTGCCGAAGGCCGGCGTGCGAAGGAATTCCTTGACATTTCGGGGCGTGCGCTGTATGTTAGTTATCGTTCACTCACTTCGGTTGTGCGGCTGGATTCCGGATTCTATTCCGGACGGGCGCCGGACAAAGCAGAGGCAGGAATGGAAGCAGAAATGGAAGCGAAGTATTCAATGAGACCGATCGCGTGGACCGGTTTGTTATTTGCTCTTTTTGGCGCGCTCGCGAGCTCGGGCTCTCGCCGAGCGCTATATCGCGCGAGCTGATCCAGTCGCTCGACGGCGTGACCGCCGGAATCTTCCGCGGCGCCGGGGACGAGAAGACGCCGATTCGGGTGCGCTACGCCCGCGAGTACCGCGACAGCCGTGAGGACGCGGAAGCGGTGCTGGCGTTCTCCGAACGCGCCGGAACGACGGTTCCGCTGCGCGCGGTAGCTGAAGGGCGCGAGACGGTGGTGCAGGGCCTGATCACGCGCGAGAACCTCGAGCCGACGCTGGACATCCTGGCGCTTCACGGCGACCGGCCGTTGAGCTTTGTCACCCGTGACGTGGAACGAGCGATTGGCGGCATTGAGGTGCCGGCCGGCTACACCGTCACGCTTGCGGGCGAGGAGCGGGACATGGCCGAGGCGCGCGGCGAACTCATTGGAGCGCTGGCGGTAGCGGTGATCGGCGGGATGACTGCCGCCACCTTTCTGACGCTGATCGTGATCCCGGTATTCTACTCGGCAATGGACGACGTTGTCGCCTTCATCGCACGGCTGCGTCCCGGCAGAGAGACGGCTCACTCGAGCGAATCGCCGCCGTAAACCTCGGAAGCGGAAATCTCGCTGAGCGGTTTGCGGTTCCTGCGCCGTTGCTGCGAGACTTCCTCCAGGGTTCCTTCCGCGGGATAGCCAAGCGTAATGAGCAGTACGGGGCGGCGCCCCCGCGGAATCTGCAGCAGCTGTCGCACCTTTCCTTCCTGGAACCAGCCGATCATGCATGTTCCGAGACCCAGCTCCGCAGCCTGCAGGCAGAAGTGTTCGGCGGAGATCCCGATGTCAATCAGAAAGAACGGCTTGTTCTTGAGCGCCGATCCGATCTGCGAAGCGATGTTGGGGCGCTCGGCGATTAGCGCAACCAGCACCGGGGCTTGTCGCACGAAGCCGTTCATCACGCCGCCGGGCGGAACGCAGAGCCGTGCCAGCTTCTCGCGTTGCCCGGGATCCCGCACCACGACGTAGTACCACGGCTGGGCGTTGCACGCCGAGGGGGCCAGTCGGGCGGCTTCCAGACACTGCTCGATTGCCTCGTCCGATACGGGCGCATCGCCGTACTTGCGCAAACTGATTCGGCGGTCAACGACGGTCTTGAATTGAGTCATATGCGCACATGGTGTCGACGGTGACGCGATGCGTCAAGCGGCGGGCGGGCAACGTGCAGGATACGTGCGTGAGGCTGTGCGGCCACGTGTGGGTCAGCTTGCGTGCGGCTGTGCGGCACGGCGGCGGCGCTCGACAGGCAGGAGGGAAAAATCGCTCGCCCGGCGCAGGTTTTTCTGCTATTGTTGAAGCAGCAGGAAATTTCTGCGAGTAATTCCTTATGCCGATGCTGAGAGCGATCGGTGGCAGACGTTGTCTGCCGACGTCACGGGGCAGAGGAGGAAGGCGCAGAAATGGAGAGTACCATGGAGTTGTCGCAGGAAACGCTCGAAAGTATCGGCCGCTACGTGCGGGGGAATCTCGGGAGTTGG
>PWMO01000207.1 GCA_003558175.1 Spirochaetaceae bacterium | reverse complement strand
GCTTATGGACGCCACATCGTCCGGTACACCCACGGTCGGCGTTCCGCCCGGCGTCCGGTTCGGCGGTCCGTTCAGAGGCCGGCGATTGAGCTCGGCAATCACCGCTTCGATACCACCGTCGGCCGCAAACAAGGCGTCTCCGCGCGTGCTGTCAAGCGTCACGAAAGCGCGGTTGAGGATGTATGCGTAGTACTCCCAATCGTTGGCATGGACATTGAACCCAAGCCGTTTCCCGAGGCGCGCCACCGCACCGCTTCCGGCAAACGGATCCAGAAAGCGCTGCACCGGACGCTCTTCGTGCAGTCGAAGGAACAGTGTCCCCAGAAACGGCAGCAACGATCGCTTGTTGCCGATGTAGGCGATCAGCTGTCGCTTGAGGTAGGGCTCTTTCACGATGTGCGTTATCCGATCAAACAGCGTGTCTTGCAGAAGGTTCCCCGTGTTGTTACTATCTCGCCATGCCGGTTCTACCGCTGGCGCGCTTCGTTGACGCCTTACAGCCCGAACAGCTGCATAACCTTCGCGATGCCGAGATTCGCGGCCTGAGCTACGATTCTCGCACCGTTGGCCCGGGGCATCTTTTCTTTGCCATACCCGGAGACCATACCGACGGGCACCTGTTCATCCACCAGGCCATCGCCAGGGGCGCCGCGGCAATTGTACACTCGCAGCCGCTGCAACACTACCCTGAGCAGGCCGTCTTTCTCAAGGTCGACAACAGTCGAAAGGCGCTCAACCGTGCGGCGGCACTGCACTATGACTACCCGGCCCGAAAACTGGCGTTGATCGGCGTGACGGGGACCGACGGCAAGAGCACTACGGCCTATTTCATCTATCAGCTGTTGCGAGCGCAGGGAGAGCGCGCCGGGTTGCTCTCTACCGTGGCGCGCGATACCGGAGAGGGGCTCTGTAAGAATCCGCTGCGCCAATCAACGCCGGAGAGTCCTGATATCCAGAGTGCGCTGGCGCAGATGGTGGAAGCAGGCTACCGGTTTGCGGTTCTCGAGACCACCTCGCACGGCCTCTCGCAGCGCACCGCGCGGCTGATGGGGCTGCGCTTTGAGGCGGCGGTCTTCACCAATCTCTCACACGAGCATCTCGAGTTCCACGGCAGTTTCGAACAGTACCGCGACGATAAGCTCAACCTGTTTCGCGCGCTGGCGGAGTCGGAACGCTGTTTTGGCGTGGTGAATGCCGATGACCCAAACAGCAGCTGCTTTGAAGCGGCTACGGAGCGGACGGTTCTGCGCTACTCCATCGACAACCGGTCAGCCGACCTGCGCGCAGTACTGCTGGAAAGCAGCGGAGAGTACAGCGACTGTGACTTCATCATCGCTGCATCCAGCTTTTCCACCCTGGAACGGGAGGCCGCGGGCGACTCCGTTCAGGGTCACAGCTCCGTACGGGTTCGGGTACCCGTGCCGGCGCGGTTCAACATTGAGAACAGCCTCGCGGCCGTGTTGACCGTCTCGCACCTGCTGCAAAAGCCAATCGCGCGCGTGGCTGCCGACGTTGCCGGACTGCGCCCGGTTGTCGGCCGCATGGCCCCGGTGCGCGGCAACCAGCCGTTTTCGGTGGTGGTGGACTACGCGCACAGCCCCGGATCCTTCGAGAAGGTGTTTCCTATCTTCCGCGCCAATACGGCCGGACGCCTGATCGCGGTGTTCGGCTCTGCGGGCGAGCGGGATGTACAGAAACGGCCGATCCAGGGAGCAATTGCGGCACGCTACTGTGACATCCTGGTGCTTGCCGATGAGGATCCGCGCGGCGAAGATGGCTATGACATCCTGCTGCAGATTGCGGAGGGTGCGCGACGGGAGAACCCGGATCTGAAGGAGGGCGATACGCTGCAACTGATACCGGATCGGAGCGAGGCGATCCGCAAAGCGGTCTCGATTGCACGCCCCGGTGATACCGTGGTGATGCTCGGCAAGGGGCATGAAGCAAGCATCATCTACCGCGACGGCCCGATTGACTGGGACGAACGTCGGGCGGCCGAGGAGGCTCTCACCTCCCTTGGGTACCAGGTAGAAGCGCGTGAAACAGGCGAGGCAGGCAAGGCAGGCGAATCAGGCAACAGAGAATCGAGGGAGGGCGCCTCATGCTGAACGTGGCGGTTCTGTTTGGCGGCCGATCGGGCGAACACGAGGTTTCTTTGATCTCTGCCGCCTCAATCGTCCGTAATCTTGACGCGCAGCGGTACCGTGTGCTGCTGATTGGAATCGACAAGACCGGCCGCTGGCACCTTCAGCCGGAAGCGTTGCTGCGGTCGGTGCGCAACGAGGGAGCGTCGCTCTCGATCGACACCGCGGAACACGGAACTCCGGAACACCGAACCGCGGAACACGGCACCGCGGAACAGCCGTCAAGACTGGTACTGATCCAACCCGGCGCCGGCCTCCGTCTGGCCGGAACTGAAGAGACCCTTCCAGTTGATGTAGTGTTTCCGGTGCTGCACGGCACCTTCGGTGAGGACGGGACAATCCAGGGAGCGCTGGAGATAGCGGGCCTGCCCTACGTGGGGGCCGGGGTGCCGGGCAGCGCGATAGGTATGGATAAGGAGATCGCCAAGCGGGTCTGGCAGGCAGCGGGTCTGCCGGTCACGCCCTACATGGTTCTCAGGCGCTCGGATTTCGACACGCTGGAAGACCGCGCGCTTGTCGACTGCCGCCGGGTGGCAACCGAGCGGTTTGGGTTCCCGCTGTTCGTGAAACCGGCACGCGCCGGTTCTTCGGTCGGGATTTCCTGCGTTGAGAGCGGCGACGAGTTATTCAATGCCGTTCGGACTGCCTTCCGGTTCGACAACAAGCTGCTGCTTGAACCGGCCGTCCCCGGTCAGGAGATCGAGTGTTCGGTGGTCGGTAACTCCGTGCCGACCGCGTATCCGCCGGGCGAGGTAATTCCCAGCCACCGCTTCTATGATTACGACGCCAAGTACGTTGACCCTGACGGTGCCAGACTTGAGATTCCCGCGCTGCTGACGGCGGCAGAATCTGCTGAAGTACAACGGATCGCTGCCGAGGCGCACCGCGCTGTGGGAGCCGACGGCATGTCACGGGTGGACTTTCTGGTGCACAATACCAAACGCACCATCTACATAAACGAAATCAACACGATCCCCGGTTTCACCAGTATCAGTATGTTTCCCCGTATGTGCGAGGCCGCCGGGCTCGCCTACCCCAGGCTGCTGGACACGCTGATAGAGCTCGCACTGAACAGATACCGGGAAGAGCAGGAACTGTCGTTTGATTACGCGGCGCTGGACGATTGAACCGCTACCGCCGCCGCACGAACGGCGGCGCCACCGCTGCCGGCCGAGCTCGGGCGGACTACCAGTGTTCGTACGATACCATGCGGCTCAGCGGAAACCGGGCTGCCCGCTCGGCCACTTCGGCCGGGTACCCCATGGCCAGCAGCATGACCACTCGCATTGAGTGCGGAACGCTCAGCAGATCGCGCACGTCCCGTTCGTCAAAGGTGGTGATCGCGCAGCTGCTGAGCTCTTCGTGGGTTGCCTGCAGCATCATGAACGCACCGGCGATTCCCAGATCCACCGGATAGGAAAGCTGCCCGTTGGGCATCTTGTAGTCCACGTTGGTGGTACACAAGGCGATCACAACCGGTGCCTGACCCACGTGCTCCTGACCAAACGACGCCTGCATCAGTTGTTCGCGCAGATGAACGTCCTGAACGACGATAAAGCGCCAAGCCTGCCTATTCTTTGCCGATGGGGCCAGTCGTCCAGCTTCAAGTATGCGTTCGATCTGCTTCTTGTCTACGGGCCTGTCGGTGAATGCTCGCACGCTGATACGTTTTTCGATTTCGGGAAGCATATTCACCATGCCCTCCTGTTCCGGGCTGTATTGACTACGCGAAACGTATTTCCTATGCTCAAGCTCGCATGAAACGGCTTATCGTCGTAATTCTCCTGATTCTATCAGCAAATGCCGCATTCGCACAGCCCCCGCCTGAACGGAGCGATGCCGATCTCCTGACTCTGTGGCGCGATCTGGCGGCGTTCCACCCGCGGTACGAAGGCGGAGCCAACGATGCGCGCACCCAGGCGTACGTCCGATCGTTCCTGAACGAGCACGGGATTCGGTTCCGACAGCAGACTTTTCAAGAACTGGAAGGCGCCCACTCCTTCTCGCGCGTTATAGAAGCTACCATTCCCGGCCAACGTGCAGACCGGCTGGCGCTGGCGGTCCCGCTCAATCACCAGTATGGTGCTCCGGCTGACCGCGACGGGTCCATCTCGATAGCCGCCGCGCTCGCGCTGGCCGCCGCAGCCGCAGCCGAGCCGCTGCCGGTGACGCTCACCGTGCTCTTCCTGGGGGCCGAGAGTGAACCGCTACCGGGCTATCCGCTCGGCAGCCGGCTCTTCGTGTCGCAATACAACGCAGACCGCCCGACGGCAGTGGTATACCTTGACCTGAAGCGCCCGGTTGACCAGGTCGTGCTCGAAACCGCCACCGAAGGCGTCGTTACCCCGTCTTGGTTGCTGCAGAGCGTTGCACAGGTCCTGCGCGGGTCTTCGATGGGTTTTGACGCGCGGCCAATTCACAGTCAGATCCAGCGAGTAGGAAGTGGAGAGTACACGCCGCGCATCGCCCCGTACCTTGCGGCCGGCATTCCCGCTATCGGTATTCGCAGCAGCGAGACTGCAGCAGCGAATGCACGCGACGTGTCGGTACAGCCGGTAGAGGAGCTGGTCGGATCGCTGATCGATCTGGTGCTCCTGCTGGGAGACGGGATACCCTCCGAATGGGACCGCCATTACGTCTACTTTCAGCCGGGAGACTCGCTTCTTGTACTGAGTGAGCAACTGTACCTGTTGATCCTGCTCGGCTTGATAGTATTGACGCTCTTCTATGCGGTTGCGTTTCGCCACCGATTTGAGCGATACGCACGCACCGTACTGCGTAACGTCTGGAGCGTCCCGGCGATCTACCTGATCCTGTTTGTACTGCTGCTTCTGGCGACCGCGGTGATCGAGAGCTTTCTCGACTACCGTGCGTACAGCAACCTGTGGCAGCACCAACCGCTGGCCTATTTCTCGGTCAAGCTGGCGATTGCGATCTTTCTGTTCGCGATCGGGATGTTGCCGTTACGCAGAACGCTGCTGGCTTCAAGCAGCAGCTTCTATTCGGCCACCGCACTGGTTGTGCTGTTTGCAGGGATCGTAACGCTGGCAGTGGTCAATATTTCGTTCAGCTACTACTTCCTCTGGGCGTTCTTCTGGGCCTTTCTCTTCGCGGTACTACCCACACGCCTGCTGAAGACGGCCTGCCTCCTGATCGCGCCTCTGCCGCTGCTGTACACTGCATACGTAGTGTTTCGGGGCGGCGAGTTTTCGACCGCGCGCATCTTTCTGCTCTCCCCGATCAGCGGCAACCTGTTAACGGCGTTGATCGTGCTGCCGTTCCTGCTGATGGTGCTGCGCCTGGACTTTCTGGTTCGTCACCCTCGCGTCGGCAGGCGCAGTTTCGTGCTGCAGACGGCGGCCACGATCGCGGCGTTCACCATCCTGGCGCTGGGTATTGTGCTGGCTCAGTATGAACCGTACGGGGAGGACAGCCCGCAGCCGGTTTCGCTGCACGAGCATGTCGATCTGGTGGAGGGCACGCGCACCATTGAGCTGCGCGGAACCGGCGCGCCGTTAGGGGCAGTGCCTTTGCGCATCGGTTCGGAGCGCCGAATCTGGACCGGCGAGCCGGTAGTGCTCTCCCCACCGGAAACAGACTCCGCACCTCCACTGACCGCCGCTGAGTCCCGTACCACATTTTTGGAGCGCAACCGGATACAGCTCAGCGTCACCGCCGATACCAGCCTCTACACTGCGGCGGTGACCATCGATTCAGAGGTTCCCCTGCTGATCTACGACGCAAACCTGCCGGTGACGGTTTCAGCGGACGGGTATCGCGCCGCGCTGTTTGTTGGCGCGCTGCCCCCAAATCCGTTTGTGGTGGACGCGACGCTACCGGAGCGGGTGCGCGGCAGGATCTTCATCGAGGCGACCAGTCGCTACCTCACCGAGGAGGTCGTCATCGAACGGCCCGACCTGCGGCTGGATTCAATCCGACGCACCGTGCGAACGGTTGTCGAGCTGTGATGCAAGCTTCGACTCCAGTGTACTTTCATGTCGACCTTGACGCCTTCTACGCGTCGGTTGAGCAGCTCGACCATCCGGAGTACCGCGGCCGTCCGGTCATCGTGGGAGCGCTGCCGGGATCGCGCGGGGTGGTCTCGGCCTGCTCTTACGAGGCACGCCGTTACGGAGTGCATTCGGCCATGCCGATATCAGAGGCGTATCGCCGCTGCCGACACGGCGTGTTCGTTCCGGTTCGGATGCAACGCTACCGCGATGTTTCCCGGCAGGTGATGGAGCTGCTGGCACGTTTCACGCCCGAGCTACAGCAGATCAGCGTCGACGAGGCGTTTCTCGATCTCAGCGGCACCGAGCGGCTTTTCGGTGAACCGCGTTCGGTCGCACAGCAACTGCGACGCCAACTGCGGCAGGAGACCGGACTGGCGGCTACCATCGGCGTCGCCGCGTCTCGCTACATAGCCAAACTCGCCTCGACGTTTGCCAAGCCGGACGGACTGCACGTAGTGGCGCCGGGCGCCGCGGCTGATTTTGTGCTGCAGCTGCAACTGAGGGATCTGTGGGGTGTGGGCCGCAAAACGTTGTCCCGCCTCGAAGCACTCGGAATCGATACCGTTGCGGCGCTGCGCGCCGCCGAGCCGCCGTTCCTGCGCGGCCACTTCGGAGAATCCACCGGGCAGTACCTCTACCAGGTGAGCCGCGGCATCGACCCCGGAATCTACGCTGCGGAGGCGCAGTCGCGCTCGGTCAGCAGTGAAACCACCTTCGGAACCGACGTCTCAGACCGCGAGGTGATCGAACGTACCCTGCTCGAACTGGCGGAACTGGTGATGTTCCGTCTACGCGAGGAACACTGCGGAGGAGTCACCGTAACGGTCGAGGTTCGGGACGACGATTTTACGACGCGCAGCGCGCAGCGAACGTTGCAACGCCCGGTAGCCTCGGTGGATGAACTGTACCGCGAAGCGCGCGCGCTGCTGGCGAAACGGTGGGACGGGGTAACTCCGCTGCGGCTGATCGGTCTGGGAGTGGCCGGCGTTCGCAGCGACTCCGAAGAGCTCCAGCCGGACCTGTTCACCGACCAGCATGAAGACAAACGGCGCAAGGTTGAAGAAGCGCTGCTCGATCTGCGTCGCAAGCGTCCGGATTCAGCCCCGGTTACCCGGGCTCGCCTGTTGCGCCCGGGGGATACCAGCCCCCCGGAGCTACCTCGTTGACCAGTTCGCTGCACTCGAGAGCCAGCTCTTCCAGCAGCAGCCGGTCCTGTTCACTGAATGCGTCGGAGCTGTGCGAGTCGATGTCGATCTCGCCGGCCAGCTTACCGTGATAGTGCACCGGCACTACGATCTCTGACTTCACGTGAACACTACAGGCAAGATAGTTTGCCTCCTGCGCCACGTCCGGTACCACAATTGTGCGGTCTTCCGCAGCGGCCTGCCCGCAGACACCGCGGCCGTACGGTATTCTCAGGTGATCGGTTGGGGCGCCCGAGAACGGGCCGAGAACAAGCACGCGCTCCCCGGGTACCGCAAGGTAGAAGCCTACCCAGTCGTAGGCAGCGACATACTGCCTCAGATAGTCACACAGGCGATGCAGCCGCATTCCGGCCGATCCGATCTCGCGCAGAACTGCAGACGCCTCCGCCAGTACGATGTGCCGTTGCGAATCAGTCATTTGCGCCGCCCTACCTCTTGAAGTTCTGCCTCCTTGTCTCTAAGATGCGTCGACAAGGAATACGCGCCATGATACAGATTAACGAGAACTATACCAAGCTGCAGGCATCTTATCTCTTCGTGGACATCGCACGACGGGTTGAAGAGTTCCACAAGAAGAACCCCGATCGGGAGATCATCAAACTCGGTATTGGAGACGTCACGCGCTCGCTCACACCCACCGTTGTGGCCGCGTTCCACGAAGGCGTGGAAGAAATGGCACGCGACGACAGTTTCCGCGGATACGGTCCGGAGCAGGGGTACGCGTTCTTGCGCGAGGTAATCGCCGCCGGTGACTTTCAGAATCGCGGAGTGCAGATTGACGCCGACGAGATATTCGTCTCCGACGGCGCCAAGTGCGACACCGGCAACGTGCAGGAGATTTTTGCCGGCGACATCACGGTTGCGGTTCCCGACCCGGTCTACCCGGTGTACGTAGACACAAACGTTATGGCGGGACGTACCGGTGCATTTCGCAACGGGCGCTACGACGGTCTGGTGTACCTCGAGAGTGGCCCGGAGAACGGCTTTGTTCCCGCTCCTCCGTCAGTCCCGGTCGATCTCATCTACCTCTGTTTTCCCAACAATCCCACCGGTGCCACTGCTACCCACGATCAACTGTCGCATTGGGTTGAGTACGCGCGCAAACACAAAGCGCTGATTCTCTTCGATGCCGCCTACGAGGCGTTTATTCGTGACGACACTATTCCGCACTCGATCTATGAGATTCCCGGAGCGACCGAAGTAGCCCTGGAGTTCCGCAGTTTCTCCAAGACCGCCGGGTTCACCGGGACATGTTGCGCCTATACGGTCGTACCCCGCGCCTGCACAGATCGGAAGAGCG
>PWMO01000003.1 GCA_003558175.1 Spirochaetaceae bacterium | reverse complement strand
GTGCAACCACGCCAGCACCGCAATCATTGCCGAGGTCTTGGAGCCGTCTACAACGCCGGTTTCAATTGCGGTGTAGAGCTCTTCAAACGGAACCGGGGTGACCGAAGCGCCCATGGACTCAACCGTTCCCATATGCGAGGCAATACCCATGGTGCGAATTCTGATGCCCTGCGCATCGTCCGGTGACCGTACGGGCCGCACGCTGTTGCCGAAGTTCAGGAAATCTCCGTCCTGGAACACCCCGACCACGCGCAGACCGGTCTGCTGCCGAAACGCATCAAAGAACTCACGGCCAAAGTCGCTCTCGTTGGGCCGGAACACCCGCAGCGCGTGCTCTACACTGTCAAACAGGTAGGGAATGGAGGCAATCTGGATATCGGGAAACACCTCGGAGAAGACCCCGTCGGTGAGCGAACCGCCCATCTCAATCTCTCCGTCCATCACCTGCTCCATCAGCGCGATATTTCCGCCAAGCTCGCCGGCTCCGGCGATATCAACCATAATCCGCCCATCGGACAACGACTCCACCTGCCGCTTGAACTCCAGCGCCGCGGCGTGGGTGTGAAAGTCGGGATCGACAGGATTGGCGTGAGCGTAGGTGATGGTGAGTGTATCCGCCTCACGAGCCCCGCCGGCCATAACCGGTGTCAAACCCAGAAGCAACAGCAAACCCAGACAGGTCATCGTAACAGCAAACCTTTTCAACATGACAAACCCCCTCATTCGGTAATCGCGGCCCCGCAGCCGCAGTTGCGTCCGCAAGGCCGGTAACTCCGAGTATAGAGACCGATTCGGAACACTGTCAATCGATAAAGATTGAGTTCAATTGATTCCTGCTGTCTGCGGCGGGAACGGCGGCGTCATGCACCGGGCCGGACGAGGCCGCGCAGCACGGCACCGGCCGCGCGATCAGCTTTCGCTTCTCAACTGCCGGTTTATGGTCTATGATAATCTGCAATGATCGTACGGAACGCACAACTCGCCCTTCCGGGAGCCGCGGGACCCGTTCTCGGGGACCTGAGCATAGCAGACGGAAAGATCCGTGAAATCGTGCTACGGGACCCCGAACATCTGCGGTCGGGCGGGGACAGTACTGCAGACACAGGCGCCACCAAGCACCACGGGGCAGCGGACGATGCGGAGATTCTTGACGCCGGCGGTCTGCTGGTCTTTCCAGGTGCAATCGATCCGCACGTTCACTTCTTCGACCCAGGGTACACGCACAAAGAGGACTTCTTCCACGGAACGGCTGCATCCGCCTCCGGTGGCGTAACCACGGTCATCGATATGCCCGATACCTCGGTACCGCCGGCCGTCGATGCGGCAAGCGTCCGCGAAAAACTGGAGCAGGTGGCCGAGCGCGCACTGATTGACTTCGGCTTCTTCGGTGGAATTTCCGGCGCGCTCTGCGATGAGCGGCTTGAACAGAGAATCGCGGAGATGGCCGGTGAAGTCTGCGGCATCAAGACCTACGAAACCTCCGGTGCCGCCCACTTCCCGCGGGTATCGCACTACCAGTATCAACAGATCCTGGAGTTGACCCGCAAACATGACTGCATCGTGCTGGTGCACGCAGAAGACTACGACTACGTGGCGGCTGCCACGCCGGTCGCACGGGCGGGTGGAGACGGCGGCATGCAGTTCTATCGCTCGCGGCCGGAGATCGCCGAAACGTTGTCGGTCTTCTCGGTGACCGAGATCGCCGAACAGCTCGAGGCACAGCTGCATATCGTGCATCTTGGGACCGCACGTGCCGCCGAGATCGTGGCCTCCCGCCGCTACAGCAGCGGCGAGACCTGCCCGCAGTATCTCGAGTTTGACTGCCACGACTTTGAACGGATCGGCGCGCCGCTGAAGATCACGCCACCGGTCAAGGGCCCGGCCAATAAAGACGTGCTGTGGCGCATGCTCGCCGAGGGCGGCATAGACTTTGTGGCGTCCGACCACGCACCCGGGACCGTTGAAGAGAAGAGCACCGGCAGCATCTGGACCGATTACGCCGGCATTCCAGGCGGGCCGCTTCTGTTTCGCTACGTGCTTTCCGAAGGATATCTGGCCGGCCGCTTGCCACTGGCCAGGTTGCTGCAGGTGTGCAGCGAGACGGCTGCGCGGCGCTATCGCCTGGCCGACCGCAAAGGCTCGATCAGCGTCGGCAAAGACGCCGACCTGGTGTTTGTTGACCCGCAAGCCGAGTCCGTCGTTCGCGGAGCCGATTCGCTCTCTAAAGGCAAGGTGACGCCGTACGAAGGCCGTACCCTGCGCGGGAAGGTTGTCCGAACGGTGGTGCGGGGCAAGACAGTGTACACGTGCGACCAAGGTGTTGTCGCGGAGGCGGGCTATGGGGCATTCGTACGCCCGAATCGTTCGCTTCCGCACTGGAGCCGCTGAGCCGTGGCCACCGATTATGTTACAAAGAACAGGCCCGTGAGGGCCCAGCAATAGCCCGACAGGGTCAGAAAAAGCGAGGAGTAGGTATCATGGCAACACACGAGCAAATCAAAAAGCTGTCGCAGCAGTACGCTGACGACACCAGCGCAATTCTCTCCAAACTGGTCCAGACACGTTCGTTCGGCGGAGAAGAGGGCGCCGTGCTGGCAGAGATAGAGAAGTACTGCCGCGGCTACAATTTTGATGAAGTGCGCTACGACGGGCTGGGCAACCTGATCTGCCGTGTCGGGAACGGCGACAAGTCAATTGCCTTCGACGCACATGTGGATACCGTTCTGATCGGAGACGAATCACAGTGGACTCGGGATCCGTTTTCCGGCGTGGTTGAAGACGGATGGCTGCACGGTCGCGGTGCTTCGGATCAGAAGGGAGGCGCGGCATCGATGATCACCGCCGGGCGCATCCTGAAAGAGCTCGACTACACGGGCCCGTACTCGATCTACTTCACGTTCACCGTTTTCGAAGAAGACTGTGACGGTATGTGCTGGCGCTATCTGATTGAAGAGGAGAACCTGAAGCCGGACTTCGCGGTGTCTACCGAGCCCACCAGCTGCCGGCTCTACCGTGGCCAGCGCGGACGGATGGAGATGGAGGTGCACTTCAAGGGAGTTTCGTGCCACGGCAGCGCTCCCGAACGCGGCGTCAACGCATCCTACAAAGCGGCGCGCACAACCCTGGCACTGGAAGAGCTCAACGAGAAACTGCAGCCGGACGAGGACGGCTTCCTCGGCAAGGGCACAATCGTGGTAAGTCAGGTGAAGGCGCACGGGCCGTCGCAATGCGCCGTACCCGATCAGGCAATGCTCTACATCGATCGCCGCCTGACCTGGGGCGAAACGAAAGAACTGGCGGTACAACAGATCAAGGAAGCCGGCGGCGGTGAAGTCGACCGCGTTGAAATTCCCTACTACAGCAACACCAGCTGGAAGGGAACCACCTACGGTCAGGAGCTCTACTTCCCCACCTGGAAGATCGACGCCGATCATCCGCTGGTGCAGTCGGGTGTGGCAGCTTACCGCGGCCTCTACGGCGAGGATCCGGTGGTTGACAAGTGGACATTCTCAACCAACGGCGTCTCCATCTGCGGCCTGCACAAGGTACCGCTGATCGGCTTTGGCCCCGGAGACGAAGACCAGGCCCACGCACCGAACGAGAAACTGCGTGTTGCCGATCTGCCGATCGCCTCGGCGTTCTACGCGTCACTGGCGTACGAACTGCCGCAGTAGCATTCTCGCCGCCCCGGCGTCGTGAGCGCTTTCAGGCACCGTCGGGTAGCAACGGGAGCGCTCAGCGACGGGAGCGACGGGGCGGTTACACCAATAGCAAACAGTGAACTGAACGGGAGGAGCCTTGTGAGCGCACCGCTGGTCTTCACGCTGAACGGAGAGTCCGTAGAAGTCACCGCCGCAACGATTTCGCGACGGCGAACTCTGCTCGACTGGTTACGCGACGAGCGAGGGCTTGTCGGCACCAGGAACGGCTGCGGCGTGGGCCAGTGCGGTGCGTGCTGTGTATTGATAGATGGCGAGGTAAAGCGTGCCTGCGTGGTGAAGCTGTCCGACCTCGCCGGCAGCACTGTCGAGACGATAGAGGCTCTCGCCGACGGTGACGCGCTGCATCCAATTCAGCAGGCGTTCGTTGCCGAGGGCGCGGTACAGTGCGGGTTCTGCACTCCCGGCATGGTGATGGCGGCAAGAGCGCTGTTGTCGCGCAACGCGCAGCCCACCGAGGCGCAGATCCGTGCCGCGCTGCAACCCAACCTGTGCCGCTGCACCGGCTACGCAGCAATCGTGCGCGCCGTGCAGCAAGCGGCCGGGTTGCCGTATGTCACCGCCGAAGGAGCTGCGGTCGATCCTGCTGCAGCCGATCCTGCCGCGGCCGCCGATTCCGTGCCGCAACGGCTCGACGGCACTGCCACCCCCGCGGTGCGTCCCACGGTCGGCAGCTCGCCGGTGCGCAAAGACGCCGTTGCCAAGGTGCGCGGTGAGCGCGTCTTTGCCGATGACTACAACGCAACCGGTCAGCTCTACGGCGCCTTCGCCTTCAGCGAGGAGCACCACGCCCGGGTGACCGGACTCGATTGCTCGGCCGCGCAGACTGCCGACGGCGTAGTACGGGTGTTCACCGCCGCGGACATCCCCGGCCGCAACGGCTTTGGGCTGCAGCTGCCGCACCAGCCGGTGTTTGCCGACACGGTGGTACGCTATCGCGGCGAGCCGCTGGCGCTGGTGGTGGCGGAGTCCGCGCGAGCGGCCCGCGCCGCGGCACGGCTGGTTCGCGCCAAATATGAACCGTTGCCGGTACTTCACAATCCGGACGAGGCGCTTTCCGACGGGGCACCGGAACTCCACGAAGGCGGCAATGTAGCAGAGACGGTTCGCTTCAGCCGCGGCGACGTTGACCGCGCCTTTGCCGAGGCGGATCTGGTCGTTGAGGGCGAGTATACTACGCCGGCGGTGGAACACGCCTACCTCGAGCCCGAGAGCTGTCTCGCGGTTCCGGCAGAGAACCCGCGCGTAACCGTCTATACCGCCACGCAGGGTTCGGGCGCCTTCCAGGATATGATCGCGAAAACGCTGGCGATCGAACCGGAACAGGTTCGCGTGATCTATACTCCGGCGGGAGGCGGCTTTGGCGGCAAGGAAGAACCCACGGTGCAGATTCAGGCGGCGCTGGCCGCGCTGCTGTTGCAGCGGCCGGTCAAGGTTACGCTCGACCGCACGGAGTCGTTGCGGATCAGCACCAAGCGGCACGCCGCACGCATCCGCATGCGCCACGCGGTTCGCAACGACGGCACGCTGCTGGCGGTGGAGTCCCACGTTGTATGCGACGCCGGGGCGTATCTCTCCCTGACGCGACCGGTGGTTTTCCGTACCGTAGTGATGGCCGGCGGGCCGTACGAGATCCCCAACGCGCGGCTCGAGTCACACGGGGTCTACACCAACACCAATCCGTCGGGCGCATTTCGCGGCTTCGGCAGTACGCAGATCTGCTTTGCCTCCGAGATGCAGCTGGACAAGATCGCGCGCCGCCTGGGAATTGACCCCATCGACCTGCGGCGCAGGAACGCGCTGCAGCCGGGGCGAACAACCATCACCGGACACCGCCTGACCGGAGGCGTGGGCTATCCAGCAACCATCGAGCGGGTTGCCGACGCGCTGGCCGAGGCGCGCCAAATGGTACGTCCGGCACCGGGCAAGCGGCTGGGCGTGGGCTTTGCCAGCGCCTACAAGAATGTCGGCGTGGGCAAGGGGCTTCCGGACGAGGCTTCCGCAGCGGTGGAGCTGGGCCCCGACGGTTCGTTCATTGTCTATGTGGGGGCGACGGATATCGGCCAGGGGTCGGACACGGTCATGGCACAGATAGCCGCCGATACCCTCGGTGTACCGTATGAGGCGGTCTCGGTTGTCTCGAGCGACACGGCACGCTGCCCGGACGCCGGAATGACCACCGCGTCACGGCAGACCTACATCAGCGGCAACGCGGTTGCCGAAGCGGCACGCCGGCTGAAAGACCGTCTGAGCGCTGCCGGCACCAGCCTCGATCGCGCCGATCTGGCGGGGTTGTTCGCCTCAACCTCCGATCACTCGGCGCTGCGCGTGGAGTATCGCTACCGGCCGCCGGCAACGGTGAAGCTGCCGGAAGTGTACGAAGAGGCAGAAATCGATCCGCAGACCGGCCTGCCGATTCACTTTACCTATTGCTATACCAGCATGGCGGCAATTATCGAGATCGCCCCCGACGGCAGCGGGCTCAAGGTGCTGCGGCTCATCACCGCCCAGGATGTCGGCCGTGCGCTGCACCCGCAGAATGTCTATGGCCAGGTGGAGGGAGCGGTGCTGATGGGCTACGGCTACGCGCTCGCCGAGCGCTTTGAGTGCGGCCGCAACGGCAGGCCGACGCTCTCGCTGAACGCACTCGGCCTACCGCGTATCGAGGACATGCCGGACTTGCAGAGCTTCATCGTGGAGGAGCCTGACCCCAACGGTCCGTTTGGTGCCAAAGGGATCGGAGAGATCCCGCTCAATCCGGCGGCCCCGGCGATCGCGGCGGCAATCCACGACGCCATCGGCCGCTCCATTGACCGGCTACCGCTCTCGCTGCAGCTCAGCTGAGAATACCCACCTCGGCGTTGAACTCGTCGATCATGCGGTCAATCCGGTCGACGCTCTGCTGGACGTTGGTCCAGTAGTCTCGATCGTACCACTGAGCGCTGAGCTCTTCGCTCGTCATGCCCTGCTGTTCGATCCAGGTGTAGTACTTCAGGTTGTGAACTCGCAGCCGCTCGTAGTAGGTAAGCTCGATGGCGTTATCGATCCCCTGGTGCTCGATCGCCCCTGCCACCGCACGGGCGGCACCCAGCTGGGTGAGCGGGCCTTCGGCCGCGACGAGATCATCGACGCGCGAGTTGTAGAGCTGCATCGAATCGGTGAACACCGTTACCAGCATGTCGTCGCTTCCCAGCTCCCAGTACCGCGCCGCCTTGATGGCCGAGAGCAGGTTGCCGATTCCGGAGATTCCCACCTTGTCCAGCGTTGCAATCGCGGCGTCTTCCACTCCGATGTCTCGCAGGTACTGCTGGCCGGCAGGTTCGTTGAAGACGCGCATCAGATCGATGCAGTCCTGGTCATCAATGCCGGTGATCATGTCGGTGTTGCGAACGTTGTGAACCCACGGCACGTGCTTGTCGCCGATGCCTTCGATGCGGTGATCGCCAAACCCGTTGCGCAGCAGAGTCGGACACTGTAACGCCTCCGACGCGATGATCTTGCTGGTGGGATAGAGCTGCTTCAGCAGGTCTCCGGCAGCAAGCGTCCCGCCCGATCCCGTTGCCGCGGTGACCCCGGCGTAGTTGGTACCGTCGGCGCATTCCCGCGCGATGATCTCTTTCAGAGCGCTTCCGGTCACCTGATAGTGCCACAGATAATTCCCAAGCTCCGCAAACTGGTTGAATATCACCACGTCGTCACCCCGCTCGCGATCGAGCGCGTGGCAGGCGTCGAAGATCTCCTTGACGTTGCTCTCGGTCCCGGGAGTGGGGATTACTTCACCCGCGACCTGTTTCAGCCATTCAAACCGCTCCCGGCTCATGCCTTCCGGCAGAATAGCGATGGATTCACATCCCAGCAGCGCCGAGTTGTAGGCCCCGCCACGGCAGTAGTTACCGGTGGACGGCCATACCGCTTTCTGGCGCTGGGAGTCGAAGTTGCCGCTGATCAGCGCCGGAACCAGGCAGCCGTAGGTTGCTCCAACTTTGTGCGCGCCGGTGGGAAACCAGTGTCCCACCAGACCGATGATTCGCGCCGGAACTCCGGTGAGTGAAGAAGGTAGTTCGATGTAATTGACATCACCATACGTGCCGCCGCGTTCGGTCGGCTCATTCTTCCAGGTAATCCGAAACAGATTGGCCGGGTCAATATCCCACAACCCCACTCCCTTGAGCTTCTGCTTGATCTGCTCGGGCACCCCGTCAGGGTCACGCATCTGGGCGAAAGTCGGCAGAACGATCCCGCGCTCACGACAGCGCTCAATGTTCTTGCGACGAATCTCAGGGTTAACGTTCAGGTTAATCATGGTCTCCCTCATCGACTGGTGATTGTCCGGCTACTATACCCCGAGAATCGCCATCTGGCTACCGGAACCTGACGCGATGACACCGAAAGCGTAATCACGCAACGGGACTTCGCCGAAACGGGCCGAAACAGGCCAAAACAGGACTTGGCCGCCAACGAAAGCCGAGCTATAATCATCGCCATGAAACAGACAGATATTACTCAGCAAATCAAGGCACTGGAACAGCTTGACTCCAGTGGCCTTTACGGAGGCGACTTCCTGCTCACCTGGCAGAAGTCTGACGATCAGTTGCGCGCCGTTCTGGCGCTCGCGGAAGCGTTGCGGCTGCTGCGCCGGGACAACGTTTCAACCCGTGCGTTCGACTCCGGACTCGCGGTTTCGCTGTTTCGCGACAATTCCACGCGCACACGGTTCAGCTTCGCAAGCGCGACCAACCTGCTTGGCCTTGCGGTTCAGGACCTGGACGAAGGCAAAAGCCAGATTGCCCACGGCGAGACGGTACGCGAGACCGCGGTAATGATCTCGTTCCTCTCCGAAGTCATCGGTATCCGCGACGATATCTTTCTCGGCGCAGGTCACGAGTACATGGTGGAGGTAGGCCAGTCACTCAGCGACGCTCACAAAGCGGGTCTGCTCGAGCGCCG
>PWMO01000333.1 GCA_003558175.1 Spirochaetaceae bacterium | reverse complement strand
CCCTGGGAGGATCCGGGCGCAGCCTTCCGCTGTTGTTGCTGGGTGCGCTGCTTTCGGGGCTGCTGGGAATGGCGTGCGTGATGATCATCGCTCGCTTCACCCGCCTGTCGCAGGACGCGGCGCTGGGAATCGTTCTCAGCGTCTTCTTTGGTTTTGGGGCGGCGCTGCTCGGTATTATTCAGAAGATGCGCGGAGCGCAGGCCGCGGGACTGGACTCATTCATCTACGGCAAGACCGCGTCGATGATCCGCTCTGACGCGTTGTTGATTGGAATCGCGGCGCTGGTTGTGATTCTGCTGGCAGTCGTGCTGTTCAAGGAGTTTCGGCTGTTCACCTTTGATCCGGACTTTGCCGCCGGGGACGGCTGGCCGGTCCATCGGCTGGATCTGCTGCTGATGTCGCTGGTAGTGGCGGTTACGGTGATCGGACTGCAGGCGGTGGGCATTATTCTGATCATCGCCGTGCTGGTTGTGCCGCCGGCGGCGGCGCGCTTCTGGACGGACAGCCTGCGCCTGATGGTGCTGCTCGCCGCGCTGTTTGGTGCACTTGGCGGTTACATCGGAACCGGCATCAGCGCGATAGCGCCGCGGCTCCCGCCGGGGGCGGTAATCGTGACGGTTCTGGGGGGGCTGTTTCTCTTCAGTATGCTGTTTGGAACCAGTCGCGGCATAATCCACGCCGTGCGGCTGAATCGGGCGGTTCGGCGTACTACGCTGCGCCAGAACCTGCTGCGCGCACTGTTTGAGTGTGAAGAGGCGGGGGATGTGCGTTCGGCCGAGCAGCAGCAGGAGTACCTGCTGGGGGCGCGCGGTTGGAGTCCGCGCGAACTGGCACGAACGCTGCGTATGCTGGCCCGAACCGGGAAGATCTATCGCGTACCGGGAGGTCCGTGGCACTTTACTGAAGACGGTAACGTGGAGGCGATGCGCGTAACGCGCAACCACCGCCTGTGGGAGGTGTATCTGCTGGAGCATGCCGACGTTGCCACGTCGCACGTGGATCAGGGCGCCGACTTCATCGAGCACGTGCTGGGTGAGGCGCTGGTCGCGGAGCTGGAAGCCGCGCTGCCCCGATTTGGCAAGGCGCTCCCGCAGAGCGTCCACCGCATCTCCAGCGCGGAAGGGCAGGTGCACTCGTGATCGGCAACTGGGTCGGCAACTGGGTGATGTGGACTTCGCTCGATAGCTGGATCGTGCTCGCCGGAGCGCTGGCGGGTGCCTCGTGTGCACTGGTGGGGGCGTTTCTCGTGCTGAAGAAGGTCAGCATGATGGGGGACGCCATCAGTCACGCGGTGCTTCCCGGAATCGCCGTGGCGTTCATCGTGACCGGCAGCCGCGCCGGGGGGGCGATGTTTATCGGTGCGGCGGTTGTTGGGGTTGCCACGGCGGTTCTGGTGGAGGTGGTGCGACACTACGGCCGGCTCGAGCACGGAGCTTCGATGGGTGTGGTATTTACGGTACTTTTCGCGATCGGCCTGATCCTGATCGAGCGCGCCGCGCGCCACGTCGATATACACCCGGAGCACGTGCTCTTTGGCGCGGTGGAACTGGTGCCGCTGCACCTGGTTACTATTATTGGTATTACGCTGCCGCGCGGGGTGGCTATCCTGCTGATCGTGCTCTTTGTCAACGTCGCGATCGTGACCGCGTTCTTCAAAGAGCTGCGGCTTGCAACGTTTGACCCGGGTCTCGCCACAACGCTGGGTATCAACGCCAGGGTCATGCACTACCTCGTGATGACATTAACGGCGCTTACAACCGTTGCCGCGTTTGAGGTGGTTGGGAGCATTCTGGTCATCGCTATGCTGATTGTTCCGGGAGCAACCGCCCACCTTCTCACCCGGCGCTTGCTGCCGTTTCTGCTGGTAAGCGTTGCGGTGTCGCTGCTGGCGGCCGTTCTGGGCCATCTGGCGGCGATTGGAATTCCTCCGCTGTTTGGCTTTGAAGACACTTCCACCTCCGGGGCGATGGCCTCCGTGCTCGGGCTGCTGTTTCTGGTGGCATTTCTTGCGGCGCCTGAGCAGGGGGTGGTTGCCAGAGCGGGCAACCTGGTGTCGCTGCGCATTTCTATCCTGACACAGGACGTGCTGGGCCTGTTGGCACGCGCGGCGGAGCGTGGTGACAACCCCGACGGAAGTCTTTCAATCGGCGAGTTTCGATCGCTGCGGCGTTCTCCGTTTGCCGGCAGACGAATAGCGCTGGCTGTTGCGCTCGGACTGCTGCGGTTGCGTGCGATGGTGTCGGCCGGCGCGGGGCGCTACCGGCTTACGCCGAAGGGGCGTGACGCGGCGCTGGAAGTGCTGCGGTCACACCGCCTCTGGGAGCGTTTCTTTCATGATGAGGGGAAGCTGGAGCTCGGGGCGCTGCATCCGGCCGCCGATCTGCTTGAGCACTATACCACCCGCGACCTCGAGGATGAGCTTGAAGAAAGGGTGGTCGGAGAACGGACCGATCCGGAGGGCAAGCGCATCCCGGATCGAAGCTGAGGTGAGATCGAGATTGAGACGCGTGGGTATGCAAGCCGGCATCTGTCGCGGCGGGACGGTATGTCGGACCCTTGGTTGCTCCGGCGCTTGCGTCGGCGGGGGGGGGGACAGATATGATGCTGCTGGTTAGAGGAGGGCGAGGCAGGTGCCGACCAGTACTGTCGAGCAATACGTAAAAACGATCTTTCAGGAAGAGGAACGCACACCGGGCGCCATTGTCCCGATGAAGCAGATCTCCGATGCCATGGAGGTCACTCCTGGTACGGCCACCTCGATGGTGAAGCATCTTGCCGAGCGAGCTCTGGTATCGTACACCCCTCGCAAAGGTGTGGCGCTCACCGCCAAGGGACGTGAGTTGGCGCTGACCATGGTGCGTCGCCATCGACTGATAGAGACCTTTCTGGAGCAGGTACTGGGCTACGACTGGAGCGAAATCCACGACGATGCCGAGCGGCTCGAACACGCCGTATCAGACAAATTCGTGCAGCGCATTGACGCGTATCTCGGGTTCCCTGATGCCGACCCCCACGGTGATCCCATTCCTTCCCAGGAAGGCGTGATCGAGAAACGGCGAACGGTCTCGCTGGACCGCTGCGAGGTAGGCAGCAGGTTTCTCGTCTCTCGAATCGGAGACAACGATTCCGATTTTCTCGCGTTCATGAAGCAGCATCGCGTAATTCCGGGTGAGCCGTTTGAACTGCTGCAGCGCAACGAGACCGCAGGTACGATTACGTTCCGCCATCGCGATCACACGGAGCCGGTAACGGTAGGGCTGTCGCTGGGTTCCCGCATCTCGGTCACTCTGCTGTGACCGGGGCCGGGGGGAGGCCACGAACGCAGGCGCCCGCGAAGCAGTACTGGTTCGCGGCACCCTCGCCCTGTACCGAGAACAGCGGCAGCTGCCGCCATGCCACCGGTTGCGGCCCGGTTACCCAATAGCAGTAGCCCGCCGTCATCAGTGCGCCCAGGTTACGGAAGTCCTCCACCAGCGCTCGGCCGGGGCTGATCGGCCGGTACTCTTCGCCAAGCACCATTGCCGCGCGAGCCAGCGCCATTTCAGCCAACGCGTCCGAGGCAGGCAACGGGCTGTCCATCGGTTCCGCAATAACGGGAACAAAGTCCGGTTCATCTGCCTCACGCCAGCTGCCGCCTGCTGCATCGTTCACGCCGGGCCCCATGAAAGTCAGAACCGCGTCGCGCAACGTGCGAATCTCCGCGGCGAAGCAACGGCGATCCTCGTGGTGGTAGGTCAGCAGCAGCAGCATTGATGCGTAGTCGGCAAGGAACCGGCCGGCGAAGGGGCGTCCATCGAGCGTTGCGTGGAGCACGTCCGCCTGGCGAACATGTTTCCCCAGCAGCGCATCGAGTTGCGCGCGCGCCAGCCGGCCCGCGGTCTCGGAACCGAGGTGACGTTCCGCCGCAAGCAGCGCGACGCCGGTAAGCGCGTTCCAGAGGGTCAGTTTCTTGCGGTCGGTGAAGGGTTGCGGTCTGTTGCGTCGCGCCGCGAGGAGAGTCTGCAGCGCTGAATCCAGCTCGACCGGGCGTTCTGCGGCTGTGGTGTCGCGGTCCGTGGCGAGACCGGCTCGACCGACCAGGTGGTTCTGCCCCTCAAAGTTGCCCTGCTCGCTGACTTCAAATGCCCGGCTGAGCGCCTCCAGCTGCGCACTGTTGAGCACCCGGCGCAGTTCTTCAAAAGGCCAGAGATAGGTGGCTCCTTCCTGGTGCTCGGTGTCGGCGTCAATTGCCGCGTTAAACAGACCGTCCTCGAGAAAGTCGTGCTCAAGGCAACCGATTACGCCACTGGCCGTATCCTGGTAGCTTCGGCTGTTGAAGCGGCGCGCCGCTACGCTGTAGTTCCAGAGGCAGAGCGCCTGGTCGTAGAGCATTTTCTCGAAATGCGGAATGGTCCAGTCCGCATCAACCGTGTAGCGAAAGAAGCCTCCGGCGAGGTGATCGTGCAACCCTCGTGTCTGCATCGCGTCCAACGTTCGACGTATGAACGGCTCCAGGCGGTCTGCGTTCGCCGGTGAGTCAACTCGGTGCAGCGCGTAGAGCAGCGACGTGTGCGGCGGAAACTTCTGCCTTCCGGCGAGTCCTCCGGTCTGCCGGTCAAAGCGCGCGATGAGGATGTGGTCGTTCTTTTCCAGCTGCGCATCCAGGGTTGCGCTATCCGGCCGCTGGTCACCGCCCGACCGGCCGGGATCACCGGGCCGAAAGACGGCATTCTGCAGCTGATCCCGGTTTTCGCGATAGAACGTGACGACCCGTTGCACTATATCCACGAATGCGGGCATGCCGAAGCGCGGTTCGATCGAGGCGTAGGTCATCGCAAAGAACGGTTTCAGCTCAGGTGTCAGAAAGGCGTTCAGTGGCCACCCGCCCTGACCGGTAGTGGCAACGAGAAAGTTCATCAGGAGCTGGTCGATATCCGGCCGCTCTTCGCGGTCAACCTTCACGGCGACAAAGTCACGATTGATTGCATCGGCACAACCCTGATCCGAGAACGCCTCCCGCGCCATCACGTGACACCAGTGACAGGTGGAATAGCCGACCGAAACCAGCAGCGGTTTGTTTTCGCGCCGTGCGTGGTCTATCACCTCGGCCGACCATTGCTGCCACCAGACCGGATTGCCTTGATGGCTCCTCAGGTAGGGTGAAGCGGCAGTGGCGAGCGCATTCGTTTCAAACGAAGGAACGTGCTGCATGAAAGACAAAGTACTAAAACGGCAGCACGTATTCAAACTCGGGAGCTTCAATCTCACGAATGCGTTCGGCTCTCAGCAGCGGTACGGTTGTGTATTGCTGCGCAGCACCTGCAAACGTTGTGGTATCCACCGTTGCCTCCACTTCGACCCAGGTGCCTTCCCTGGGAACGGATGTGCGGCCGGCATCGACCAGAAAGGCCAGCAAAGCGGTGTCGGCGGTGCAACACCAGAGCAGGCGGCGAGCGACATAGTACCGGTTGGCAGGGTAGGCTGGTTCAGTTCCTACGAACCCCGTCAGCACCACGCGCCGTCCCGCAAACAGCTCTTGCTTCTCGTACATCAGCGCGTGATAGCGGTAGAACAGCTCTTCGCCTACCTCCACAATTTCGACATCGGACAGCGGCGGATCATCGGGGTTGCCCGACAGTTCGCGCGGCACCACCTCCGGCAATGAATCGGAACGCAGCTGAGGCAGAGAGCCCGGCGTCCATGGAGAGTCGGCCGAGGTCGCCGCAAAGGGGTTCCCGCTCTCGCCGGTGAAGGCGGTAACCGGTGGTCCGCTGTAGCGAAGCCCCAGCGGTACGAACAGCAGTGGAACCGCAAACACCAGCAGGCCATTGGCCGGTACCCAGCTGATGCAACTCGGACGGACAATCACGGTGACGCCGACGGCGCCCATCAACAGCGCGCCCGCAACAATGAACCAGCTCTTTTCCGGACCGGCAAACCGGCCCGCGATACCGGTCACCACGGACAGTATCACAACTGCGGCATAGATGCAGAGGATAACCGCCCAGACAAGCTGGAGTGCACGTCTGGTGTTCACCATAGAGCCCCCGTCGCGCTCGATGTCAGCGGCACAGAGACCAGTGCAACAAGCGAGAGCAAGACAAGCACAAACAGCAGCGCTGCTCGCGAACGAATTGCGGCACGGGTCAGTCGCAGCCCGCCGAGAGCCGCAACCAGCAGGAAAGCCAACGCCGCTCCATGTCCTGCGGTGCTGAGGAGCAGCGCGGCGGCAAACGGAGCTGCCTCCGGCGACAGCGGAATAATGAACCCGAGCAACGCAGCGGCGATCACCGCCGGAATCGGAGCGGCATGCAGGAACAGAACCGCCTGCGCGGGCATCAACACGTGCAGCGCCGCCGCAACAAGAAGTCCCAGGATGGCGTAACGCATGCGGTGATACAGCTCTGACGCAATGCGCTCCGTTGGATGTGGCGACTGGACCGGGATCGCCTGGTCTGTCTGAGTCGTGCGGCCCTGGATCGTCTGAGCCGTCGCCGCCGCGTGCGCCGGCCGTACGCCGGTCGCCCGGCGCGCAACCACTGCCGCCGCCGCCGGAAGCAGAAGCACAAACACCAGATAGAACAGCAGCATTCCGGAATTGAGTCCAAACGCCACCGCAACCGCCGCAATAGTCACCGGACTCAGGGCGCCCGAGGCGGCAATCGTGACCGGTGCACCCGTGACCGGTACGTTCGCCGCCACAAGAGTCTGCCGCTGCAGCGTGCGTTGCGTGCTCCCGCCATCCCCGTTTCCGGGCACCAACCAATCATCCGGATCAAACGGCAGGGACGAGAGCGCACCACGCAGCATGGTAGACCAGACACCGGCTTCTGCGGCGACCGCCGGCTCGACCGTGAAGCGCGCGGAGCGCTCTCTGCCGATACCTGAAAGCGCCGCGGTCCAAAGGGACGCGATTATCACAAACGGTAGGCCCGTCAGAAGCAGTGAACTGTAGCGAGCCCCCAGAATGGTAAGCGCGTCACCGGCACGCGCCAGCGGTCTGCCAAGGAGCAAGAGCGCCGTTGCAGCCAGCGCTATGTACACTGCGATCATAATATGTGCCAGATTGATTGAAGCACCTGTCTGGGAATCTGATGGTCTCACGCGGTCAGTGTATATCGGTGACGGCGTGGCAATCAATCACGCAGCCGCCGGCATTCCAGTGGATGGAACTCCTGCCGTCTGGCACGGTATAGTGGTTCAGAAGGCTTGTGATAGCAACGCGAGGTGAGGGTTTCCGTATGCAGCAGAGTTACGCGATGTCGGGTGTGGTGCAGCGAGTGCAGGCAGCACTGCTGCAGGCTATGGAGGCGGTGCGCACCGGTGGCACCGACGTCTGGATGGTGCTGATCGTTCTGGGTCTGTTCTACGGGGTCATCCACTCGCTGCTGCCGGGACACCGTAAGACGGTGCTGCTGGCGTACTTCCTGGCACACGACGCGCCGCGGCGGCACGGGGTGCTGGCGGGCGTCATTCTTGCCGCCCTGCACGCGATAACCGCTCTGGGGCTGGTGTTTGTTGGGTATTCGGTGCTGCACTGGTCGCTTTCGGCAACGGTGGAGCAGGCTACGGCCGTTATCTCACGGATAACGGCGTCATTTGCGGTTTTGCTTGGGACGGCTCTGATCGTGCTGCAACTGCGCGAGCTGCTTGGGAAGGACCACGATCACCATAATCACCACCACCATCATCACGCCTGCGAGCCGCAGTCCACGGCTGCTCACCAGTCAACAGCGCCGCATCGATCGAGCTTTGCCGACCAGGTCTCCCGTATCGGGCTGCTTCCGGCGTTGATCGTGGCAGGCGTTGTTCCGTGTCCCGGTGCAACCGGCGTGCTGCTGATCGCGGTTGCTATCGGCGCGATTCCGGCCGGCGTGGTGGTCGTGCTGTCGATGTCGGTTGGGATGGCGTTCACCCTGACGCTGCTTACGGTCCTCACGATTACGCTCAAAGCCAGAATGAAGCCGCTGCTCAACAGTGCTCTGGGGGTCAGGCTGCATATTGGGTTTGAGTTTGGTGCCGCCACAGTCATTCTGGCGTTCGGTCTGTTTCTTCTCTTCGCTGCGCCGTGACGGATCCGGCCCGGCAGGATCGGCAGAAGCCGTGGGCTGTAAGGACTCTGGCAACGGTTGCAGAACAACCGGCAAGGCGGCGTTGAACGCCGGGACGTTCCGTCGTATAATCCAGTTCAGAGGAGATTACCAGTATGGCACAACATCGGATTCCGTTCCAGGAAGGTCTGTATGCCGGTCTCGGACTTGCGCTGCGAGCGAAAGATCGCGTCGAGGAGTTCGCCCGCCGACTTACCTCGGAGTACGAGATGAGCGAGGAAGAAGGCAAGAAGTTCATGGACGACATGCTGAAGCAGAGCGAAGAGGCTCGCACCCGTCTCGACGACATCATCGAGAAGCGGCTCGAGGCGTACCTCGAACGAGCCGGGGTGCCGAAAAAGTCCGATTTCGATAAACTGAGCAAGAAGATCGACGACCTGGAAAAAAAGCTCGCTCAGAAGTAATCCGGTTCCGTTGCCGGTGAAGCCCCTTCCGCCACCGGCGAGCTGCGGCGTGCGCGCGCCGGCTGCAACAGCAACATGGCGTGCCGCCTGTCCGCCTGCCGACCCTCAAAGATACCCGTGCCCGACGGGGAACTCCGATTGCGCCAGGCTCTGTTGTGCCAGCTCGATCAGCTGGCGCGGCAGGCGGTTGCCGGAGCAGGTCAGCGGCGGATCGCGGTCCGCAACGTCGGCTCCGTGGG
>PWMO01000465.1 GCA_003558175.1 Spirochaetaceae bacterium | reverse complement strand
GTCGCTTCTCAGCAGCAGTGGCAGCCGCAACGAAGAAGGGGAGCTCGTCAATCGCCCGGGTGCCGAAGAGATGGAAAAGACCCGCGCTGAGATTGAGGCGTGCGGAGTCAAGGCAATTGCCTGTGACCTGGATGTGTGCAGTGTAGAGTCGGTCAAGGCGTTCTATCAGGCAGTCGTTGACGCGTTCGGCAAGGTCGACATCCTGGCAAACGCGGCGGGCATTACCGCTGAGCACCCGGTCTCCGGGCACAGTGACAAACTGTGGCATAAGGTGATGGACGTCAACATCAACGGCGTTTTCCGCGCAACACGCGAAGCGCTCCCCGGTATGATTGAACGACGCTGGGGACGGATCATCAACATCGCTTCCACTGCCGCATCGGTCGGTGCGCCGTACTCGCCGGCGTACTGTGCGTCAAAGGCGGCGGTTACGGGTCTTACGCGCGCGGTTGCCCAGGAAGGCGCGGAAGCGCTGGTCACCTGCAACAGCATCAGTCCAGGATGGGTCGAGACAACTTTCGGGCGTGAGTGGCTTTCCGATATCGCGCAGAAACAGCTGAGCCGCGACGGCAACGAGTACATCGAAGAGCAGAAGGCCGATAACCCGCAGAAGCGCATGATTCAGCCCGAAGAGATCGGCGCGATGGCAGCGCACCTCTGCCGTGAAGAGGCAGTGGGCATCACCGGACAGGACATCACGATCTCGGCCGGTTCGATCTGGTAAGGAGCCGATATGGCAAAAGAACTGCTGCACAAGAAAATGTACATCAACGGAAAATGGGTGGACAGTCAGTCCGGCAAGACTCGGACCATCATTTATCCTTACGACCAGCGGCCGATAGCCGAAGTAGCCGAAGGTGACGTTGCCGACGCCAAAGCGGCAATTGCCGCTGCCCGCACCGCCTTTGACGACGGCCGATGGGCCGCTACTTCGGGCGCGGAGCGGGGCCGGTTACTGTACCGTCTGGCCGACGCGATTGAGCGCGACGCGGAAGAGCTGGCGGAGCTGGAGAGCCTTGATACCGGCAAGACGATGGAAGAGAGCCGCTGGGACATGAGCGACATTGCCGGAATCGTCCGCTATTACGCCGGTCTGGCGGACAAGGATGCCGGCGAGATGATCGATTCGCCTAATCCCAACAGCGAAAGCAAGATCGTGCGCGAGCCGGTGGGTGTCTGCAGCCAGATCTCGCCGTGGAACTACCCGCTGCTGCAGGCTTCGTGGAAGATGGCGCCGGCACTTGCCGCCGGCAATACCATCGTGATGAAGCCAAGCGAAGACACGCCGCTGACAACCATCAAGGTAACCGAGCTGGCCGAAGAGGTCGGCTTTCCTGCCGGAGTGGTCAACCTGGTGCTCGGGCCGGGACCAACGGTCGGGCACGAAATGGCTGAGAGTCACGATGTTGATCTGGTATCGTTTACCGGCGGCATTGAGACCGGACGCAAGATCATGCAGGCGGCAACCGGAAACATGAAGAAGATCGCTTTTGAGCTGGGCGGCAAGAATCCCAACATCATGTTTGACGACGTGGACTTCGATCTGGCAGTCGATTACGTGCTGAACGCGGTCTTCTTCCACGCGGGTCAGGTCTGTTCCGCGGGAGCGCGCCTTCTGGTCCAGGACACGCTGCACGATCGGCTGATTGACGCAGTTGTCGAACGCGCCAGGAAGATCAAGCTGGGTGACGCCTTTGCGTCCGGGACGCAGTGCGGACCGCTGATCTCCGAGAAACACCGGGCCAAGGTGGAGCGTTACGTTGCCATTGGTAAAGAGGAGGGCGCCCGGCTCATCCTCGGTGGCGAACGTCCCTCCGATCCGGCGCTGCAGAAAGGTTTCTTCTTTCTGCCTACCGTTTTCGTCGACTGCGACACCAGAATGCGCATCGTGCAGGAAGAGGTCTTCGGTCCGGTATTGACGGTCGAGCGTTTCTCCACTGAAGCCGAGGCCGTTACACTGGCCAACGACACAACGTACGGCCTCTCCGGAGCCGTCTGGACACGGGACCAGAACCGCGCTCAGCGCGTGGCACGAGCTCTGCGCATGGGAACGGTCTGGATCAACGACTTCAACGTCTACTTCGCGCAGGCGCCGTGGGGCGGCTACAAGCAGTCCGGCATAGGGCGCGAGCTCGGCAAGCAAGGCCTTGAAGAGTACACCGAGGTCAAGCACATCTACCAGAATTTCGCCACCGAACCGGTCGGCTGGTTCGGCGTGGAGTAGCTGCCGTTGCAGGGTACTGTACTGTAGCGCACCAGCGCGTGGATGCGCTGGTGGTTGCTATCTGACTGATACCTGCTTGCTATCCGGCTCGTACCCGGGTTCTATCCGGCAGCGGTGGCGACAAAGCCTTCACCGTTGGCAAGCACAATCTGTTGTGGACACGGGGCGCCCTGGGGCGCCTCGTTTTTTGTTGCGGGAGTAACCAGAGCCGTGGTCCAGCGTTGATGCTGCAGCCGGTCCAGACCGGACCCATGCAACCCTCGCGTCCGGCCCGGTCGGTCCATGGCCCGCAGGCGGTCGAGCACCTCGCGCAGCTCGATCCTCCTCTCGCGCCCTTCCATGTTGACTACCGCCAGGAGTTGCTCGCCGAAGTCGGGGTTGCGGCGCAGAACGGCGTAGACAACGCTGCCTTCGCACGGCTCCAGATAGCAGAACGCTTCATGCTTCGGGTCGATTGCACGGCGCAGAAACGGGCGCACGCGGCGGAACGCTCGCGTTGCGGCGTGAAACTCCGCCAGCACAGGGTCGATAAACGAGCTCCAGTGGTCCACGTTGCAGTAGTCGTGGGCATCGTCCATCCAGGCGCGGGCAAAGTCCTTGAGCGTACTTACACGGTGCGGCGCCAGTGGAGAACTGGGAACGGCCGCGTCGAGAATGGTGGCGGCGGTTTCACAGTGATAGTCTGCCGCCCGCATGGCCAGATCGAGCTGGCGTGCGAATTCGCGCAAGAGCTCAAGCCGGGTGAAGCCGTACCCTTTCAGCCGTTGGAAACTGCCTTCCCTGCCGTACGATGCCTCATCTACCGCCCAGGTGAGGAAGCGGCTCTCTTCGCTTACAACTTTGACCGCCCAACGGTCATCCGTGTTGCGCAGAAAGCTCCACGGCGCCCGGACGTTGGCCTGCAGGAAGTCCATGGGGACCCCCGGCATTGCCGCATAGGTGAGCAGCTGAAACCCTGCGTTGTTGTAGGCGTTGCGGAAGACCTCACGCAGGTCGGCACCCAGGCGGTTGTTGATGCGTTCGGCGGGGTCAACCTGAGTTCCGCGCCGCAGGGTGTCGTGGTTACTGCATCCGGTTATCCACGTTCCCCCATGGAGAAAGACCTCGCGAACTCGCCACCATTTCTGTGCCCAGAAGGTGTAGAGAAACGGTGTGTTATGGGCAAATGTGAGCGGGCCCCACTGGAAGACGTTGGGAAGAATGCGCGTCACCTCGTGGTACGTGGAACTGAGCTCCCAATCGTCTTCGGGCCAGGGGCGTCCATCTTCAAAAATCATCCACGGCAGATAACGCAGCCCGGTAACCTCAAGCACCTGGTTATTCATCTCGCGCAGGTAGTCATCGTCGTGCTTGAGTTCTCCAGCATTTTCGTCGTAGTACTTGAAATCCTGAGCGCCGTCGACGCGTAACCCGTCCACACCAAAGATGGACTTGCGTCGCTGCATTTCCAGCAGGATCTCACGAACCTCCTGCCTGCGATAGTCAAATACAAGGCCGTACATGCCCGGCCCGGCGATGAACTGCGGCAAGAGGTAGGCCGCGCTCTGGTTGTCCGCGTGGCCGTAGACGATATCGAGGATGATCCGGATCCCCCCGCCGGGCATGCCGTGCAGTGTCTCAACGAACTCAACAAACTCCTCAGGTCGACCCCGTTCAAGCAGCGCGGGGTTCACCGCCGGCGAGCCAACGGTCATCACATCGTAGCCCCAGTTAGTCATGTCGGGACGCCGCAGACTGATCATCACTTGCTCGGCTCCGTCAGAGGTTGCGCCGTCCCCCCGCTCGGTCCAGAAACCGGAGCCGCCCTCGTACTCGATGGTGGGCTCGATCGGCATCAGCTGAACCGCGTCGTACTCGCTGATGCTCTCTTCAAGCGGGCTCAGGGGCTCGCCCGCTGAGAGCTTGCGGCCGAGTTCGCGGTACAGCCGTGTCAGTCCGGCAAAAGTTCCTTCGGCCGTGGCGGTTGGAACGTGTATCTGCAGGATATTCGCCGGAGTGGGAAGCCGAGGCTCTCCCAGCGCAGGATCTGTTTCGGCGGATGCGACGAGCGCCCGCAGATAATCGGCGTCGGTGCGAGCGTTCCAGAGGCGACCGATGTCGTACACTTCCGCGGGGCCCGATGCACCGAACGGTACCGAGCGGGCAAGAGGATCACGCAGCGTGATCGGCGGTCGACTATCGGCAGGCGCCGTCACCACCCAGTACAGGTCGCCCAGGCACGTTTCGTCTCCTTCGCGAACACCATCAACTACTCCCCAACCGAAGTCTTCTTCCAGCGTCAGCGGCAACTCGGCAACCGAGAAGCGTGCACGGGATTCCGGCAAGCCGGGGTCAACCTCGTCAATCGCTCGATAGATTCTCAGTTGCGCGCGCTCGAATCCAGGCAGCCAGAAGCCGAACGCAACGCGGCATCCGTCGTCCATCCGCTCGATCACCTGTGCTCCGAGATGTCTGACCACAGCGCGCGTATCCTGCCGCTGTTGCAGTTCGCGCATCCGCTCCGCAAAGTCTGCGGTCTGCCGTTGGTTGTGGGTCATTGTCGATCTCTCCTTTTTTCTTTTCATCTTTTTTACTTTCGTCCTCGTTTCGTTTGCTGTTCCGTTTGTCCGCCTGGTTGGTCCTTCTCGGTTGCCGCCGGTCGACCGGGCACTCCAGGCGCGCTCCTCTACGCGCGGTTCACTACGCGCGGAAGTGGTGCATGATGTCGCCTTCGTAAAACATTGCGTCCCGATTCAGAATCTCCGCGGGGTCAAACAAACGTTTGATCTGCCGCATGGCGTCGTAAGCTGCTTCGCCCCACTCGCGCCGCAGAAACGGTGCTCGCAGCCTGCCCATGCCGTGCTCTGCGGTGATGGTTCCATCAAACGAGAGAACCGCTTCGTATGTTTGCTGCGTGACCTCACGGACGGTGTCGATAAGCTGCGGGTCGGAGCCGTTGAAGAGTGGACGAAGGTGCAGGTTGCCGTCGGCAGCGTGGCCGTACACCGGAAGCGGAATGTTGTGCGATGCGAAGATGGCATGCGCCGCGGTGAGAAAGGAGCCGAGCGCATCAACCGGAACTCCAAGATCGTTCACGACCGAGTACGCTCTGCGTCCGTCCTTCCGATTGCGCAGCCGCAACATCATCGCTTTGCGTAGTTTCCAGAAGGTCTGCTGCTGCGCCGGATCGGAGAGCAGCTGTCGGGCGGCAGGATTCGATTGCGACGTGAGTACCCGCAGCGCCTCATGGGCTAGATGGTCGTGTCCCGTGCCCGCGTACTCAATCACCAGTATCGCCCCGGCGCCGTCGGCCAGCGACAGCCCCTGCTGCTGCAGCAGTTCCGTGCAGAACTGGTTGAGGATCTCGCAGGCCGCCGGGTTTGTACCGCGCACCGCCTGCACAGCGTCGCAGGCGGCGCGTTCTGTATCAAACGCCAGTACCAGCAGCGTTTCTCCTGCCGGTCTGCGCGGACAACGCAAACGCACCCGGCTGATGGTGCCCAGGGTGCCGACACTGCCCGCGAAGAGGCGCGCAATGTCCGGGCCGCCGGGCGCGATGACGGCGGCGAGGTTGTAGCCGCTGGCGCTCTTCATCGCCTGCCTGCCGCGGATCCGTGCCGACAGGCCGGCGTTGGAGCGCAGTGTCGCGGCAACGGCCGTGAGACCGGATTGTATCGACTGTGGGATGGTGTCCGTTCGCGCTGTATCGATGCAGGTTCCGTTGCCAAGGACGGCCGTGAGCGAGTGAAGATAGCGGTCTATTGCGCCGTGCCGCAGTGCGTGTGCCCCGCTGGCGCGGGTGGCCACGTTGGCGCCAACGTAAGACAGCGGACCACTGGAAGGATCGGAAGGGAGATGAAATCCTCGTGCGAGCAGAAACCGTTGCAGGCTGTCGTGGCGAACGCCGGCATCCACCTCGACCAGCAGGCAGTCACCGTCCGCAGCGCCGGTGGTGGGACGAACTTCCACAAAGGTGGGCTTTTCCACGGTGGTGTACTCTTGCACCAGGCGGATGCCGCCATCTTCCGCCAACGGCGGCACCGGCAGCAGGATCACGCCTTCGCCAATTGCGGCGCCGCCGGTGTTGCTGGCTCCCGCGCGCGGCGTGAGTGCTACCCCGTTTTCGCAGCAGAAGCGGGTGATTTGCGCTGCGTCTCGCTGATCGGCCGGAGTGACCACAGCCTGCGGTACCATGGAGTAGATGCTCATGTCGGTGGAGTGCTTCCGCCGCGTGGGAGAGTCGGTAGCGCATGTTCCTCGCAGTCGCTCAGAACAGAACTGCTCGACTGAGGTCATGCAGCAGTGTTAGCCGGAATCGGCCGTCGCGTCAAGCGCAGGGCCCGGGCATCAGGCCAGGGGCACACCAGGTGCAGCCGTCGCGTCAAGCGGCCGGGAAATCGGTTTCTCAGACGGTCTTGCCAATTCACGGCCAATCGCGGTATCAATAGAGGCGGTCCGGTTGGGCACCGCGGTTGGAAACTGAACGATGGAAGATAGTAGACAGCGTAGTAATGGTGGGTTTCTCGTTGCACTGGCCGTCTGTACCCTGGTCTGGGCCATCTGGAACGAGTCCTATACGCCGCGGACCCTTCTCCAGGGTGCGCTGTTCTCCTGGATTGCGCTGTTTGTTACCAATCGCTATCTGCTGCGCGCACAGTACCAGCGACTGTTTGGCACCAGTCCGCTGCGAGCTGTGCGCTATATCCTCGTGCTGTTGCAGGAGATTTACCGGTCCGGGGTACACGCCATGCATCTGACCATCAGCGGAAAGATCGACGTTGGGGTGGTGGATCTGCCGACCGCGATTGAGAATCCGTTTCACGCGGTGCTGGTTGCCAACGCGATCACGTTGACGCCCGGCACTGTCACGATCGACTACCGGCCGGGATCGTTCAAGGTGATCTGGATTGAGTGCGCTACTACTGATCCAGATCAGGCGGCGGAGATGATCAAGGGCAGATTTGAGCGCGTGATCATGCCACGAGACAATCGGCGGCACGAGAAGAGGGTTTTCGCCTGATGAACTACTATCTGCTGTTCCTGGGACTGATCGGCGTCTCCACGGTGGGAAGCCTGGTACGCGTGGTCATCGGACCGACAATCTGGGATCGGCTGCTGGGAGTCGGTCTCAGCGCGAGCAAGATCACTCTGGCGGCCATCATCGTATCGTTCATGATCGGCGAGAGCTACATGCTGGACCTGGCAATGCTGTTTTCTATTCTCGGGTTCCTGGTGACGGTACTGCTGGCACGGTTCGTTGAGCGGCGAGGGGCGCTGTAGATGGAGACGGTCCAGATCGTGCTTGGAAAGAGCCTTGTGCTGCTCGGGTTGTTGATCAGCGGGTTCGGCGTCTACAGCGTGCTGAGGCTGAACCAGTTCTACGCTCGGATGGTGGTAACGTCCAAGGTTGAAGCAATGGGTTTTGTAACCGTGGTGATCGGCGCGATGGTGCTCAGCGGCCTTTCGCTGGCCACCGTTAAGCTGGCCATTATTCTGCTCTTCGAGCTTCTCACGGTGTCGGTGAGTGCGCATGCCATAGCGCGTTCCGCCTGGGTAAGCGGCTACCGCATTCGCACGGTGACCGCGGCGGCAAGTGCTGGTGGAGACAATCGGCATGATTGAGGTCGGAGTGGTTCTCTTGATGGGCGTTTTCGCCGCGCTTACCATTCAGAGCAGTCTGCTGCGGTTGTCAATTGTCTATCTGGCGGTGTTCTCGCTACTGGCGGCATTTCTCTACCTGCTCTACGCAGCGCCCGAACTGGCGATTGCCGAGGCGGTAATCGGCAGCGGTCTGGTGCCGCTGCTGTATCTTGCGGCGCTGAAGCAGACGCGCGTGTATACCATAGCCGTGGTGAGTGAGGGGCAGCGCGACAGCATCACTGACCGGGTCATCTTCGAGGTCGAGCGAAGCAAGGCGCTGGAAGAGATCAAGGCGTTCTTTGAGCGCCGAGAGTTTGAGGTGCAGGTTGTGTTTGTCAATGTCGCGCTTGAAGAGGCCCTGAAACAGGAGGAGTACGATCTGGTTGTGGAGCGCGACGAAAAGGGAATCGCGGTCTATACGGATGAGCAGAGCTACGTAATGGTGGAGTTGGAGTTGATGTTTCAGATGCACGGAACCGACGCCGCTTTGCGGTTCATCCGTTACTCGCCGGGGGAAGCCGTGTGAGGTTTGTTGCTTCTGCGCTGCTGGTGATCGCCGTGTTTGTGCTGGTGATTGGCATAACGACGGTCCACCGGGTCGAGCTTGATCCGTTCATATACGATTACGTGATTCACTACTTTGAACGGGACACCCACGCCAAGAATGCGGTGGCGGCCATCCTGCTCAACTACCGGATGTACGACACCATGTTCGAGGCGCTCATCCTGCTGACGGCCATTATCGGGATGAACCACTTCCTGCCCGGCACGGGGAGTCGACCGGGGAAGAGCGAGGACCAGGCTGATGAGTGACGCCGCTTCTCATGCCGCCGTCTATCCGGACGAATCGATCATTCTCAAGCTCAGTGTAGGCCTGCTCTACCCGTTCATGATGCTGTTCGGGTTCTATGTG
>PWMO01000179.1 GCA_003558175.1 Spirochaetaceae bacterium | reverse complement strand
GGTAAGCAGCTCCTGCAGCGTGTTCGCGGCCCCGTAGGCCTCCAGCGCCCAGACTTCCATCTCGCCGAGCCGTTGCCCGCCGAACTGCGCCTTGCCACCAAGCGGCTGCTGCGTGACCAGTGAGTACGGCCCCGTGGAGCGCGCGTGCATCTTGTCGTCTACCAGGTGATGCAGCTTGAGCATGTACATGTACCCAACCAGCACCGGGTTCTCGAACGGTTCTCCCGTGCGACCGTCATAGAGTACGGTCTTGGAGGTTTCCGGCAGCCCGGCCTTCTTCAGCCGCGCCTGGACCTGCTCCACCGGTGCAGATTCAAATACCGGAGTAGCATACCACTCGTTCAGGCCCGCCGCGGCCCATCCCAGCTCAGTTTCCAGAATCTGGCCCAGGTTCATTCTGGACGGAACGCCAAGCGGGTTCAAGCAGACATCAAGCGGCGTGCCGTCTTCCATGTACGGCATGTCCTCTTCGGGAAGCACGCGCGCGATCACGCCCTTGTTCCCGTGTCGGCCGGCCATCTTGTCGCCCTCGCGCAGCTTCCGCTTGGTGGCGATGAGCACTTTGACCACCTCATCAACCCCGGGCGACAGATCGTCGCCTTCCGAGCGACGCAGCCGCTGCACATCGATCACCGTGCCTTCGGTACCGTGCGGCACGCGCAGCGAAGTGTCGCGCACCTCCTTGGCTTTCTCGCCGAAGATCGAGTTCAGCAGTTTGAACTCGGGCGTAGTCTCGGTTTCGGACTTGGGCGTCACCTTGCCTACCAGGATATAGTTGGAGCTGACCTTGGCGCCGATCTGCACGATTCCCTCTTCGTCCAGCTGGTCAAGCGCCTTCTCGGACGTGTTGGGAATGTCACGCGTGATCTTCTCCGGGCCAAGCTTGGTCTCGCGAACCTCGACGTTGAACTCTTTGATGTGAACGCTGGTGAAGATATCTTCCTTCACCACCTTTTCGGAAACCAGAATGGCGTCCTCGAAGTTGTAGCCGTTCCACGGCACAAACCCGACCATAACATTGCGTCCGAGCGCCAGCTCACCGAAGAAGGTGGCGGGACCGTCGGCAATTACATCACCAGCCGCGATCTTCTGCCCTGGCTTCACGATCGGCTTCTGCGTATAGCAGGTATCCTGGTTGGTCCGCTGATACTTGACCATCGGGTACTCGTCTCGCTCGGACTTGTCGCGCGCCCCTTCGGGAATGATCACAATCATCTGCGACGTGACGTACTCAACTGTGCCGGCCCGGCGCGCCTTGACCAGAACGCCGGAGTCGTACGCGGTCTTGCCTTCCATGCCGGTCCCAACGCGCGGCGGCTCCGGAAAGACCAGCGGCACCGCCTGCCGCTGCATGTTGGAGCCCATCAGCGCTCGGTTGGCATCGTCATGCTCGAGAAACGGGATCAGGGCCGCGGCAACCGAGATAATCTGCTTGGGCGAAACATCCATATACTGGATGTCCGCCGGCGGCCGCGTGGTGTAGTCTCCTGCCTTACGTACCGACACGGTCTTCGACAGAAACTTGCCCGACTTGTCGATCTGCGCGTTGGCCTGTGCAATGTAGTATTTTTCTTCATACATCGCCGACAGGTACTCGATGTCACGCGTGGCGATGCCGTCTTTCACCCTTCTGTACGGCGCCTCGAGAAAACCGTAATCGTTCACCTGCGTGTAGATCGCCAGCGAGACAATCAGTCCGATGTTGGGCCCTTCGGGCGTCTCAATCGGGCACATGCGTCCGTAATGGGTGTAATGAACGTCGCGCACTTCAAATCCGGCACGGTCGCGCGAAAGGCCGCCGGGGCCGAGCGCATTGAGGCGACGCTTGTGCGTGAGTTCGGCCAGAGGATTTACCTGATCCATGAACTGCGACAGCTGACTCGACCCGTAAAACTCTTTAATGGCCGCAACGATCGGCTTGATCGAGATCAGATCCTGCGGCTTGATGGTATCGGTCTCCTTGAGCGACATCCGCTCTTTGGCGATCCGTTCCATGCGCGAGAACGCGGTTTTCAGCTGGTTGGCAAGCAGCTCGCCAACGCTGCGGATCCTCCGGTTTCCCAGATGATCGATGTCGTCTACGTTCGACTCGCCGATGTAGACATTGATCAGGTAACGCATGGTGTTGACGATATCGTCGCGCGTCAGCACGTGTTCCTGCGGCGGATCTTCATAATCGAACTTCTTGTTCAGCTTGTACCGACCGACGCGCCCCAGATCGTAGCGGCGCGTGGTAAAAAACATCGAGTTAAAGTCTTTCTCGGCGCTTTCGACCGTAATCGGCTCGCCGGGCATGATCACCGAATAGACCGCAGTCAGGGCGTCTTCGCGAGTCGGCTCATCGTACTCCAGATCGTCACGGGTGTACTTCGCTTCGCCGCGATCAAAGCAGTTGAGAATCACCTCTGAGTGCAGCGAGTCCGGATGCGCCAGGTCGATAACCTCCACCGACTCGATGCCTCCGTGCATCAGCTCATCCACGTCATGCGGATGAATCTTGTCACCGGCGCGATACAGCTTTCGATCGTTGCCGTTCTCATCCTTTGTGAAGACCGCCTTGGCGAAAACCTGCCCGACAAGCTCGTCCTTGGCTTCGCGGCTATCGGAAATCGTTGCGGTACGCGTCTGGTAAAACAGCTCGATGATCTTTTCACGGGTATCGAATCCGAGAGCACGCAGAAAAATAGTGCCGAGGATGCGCTTCTTGCGGTCAACCTTGGCGAAGATAAGCTCTTTCTTCTGGTCAATTTCAAACTCGAGCCACGAACCGCGGTACGGAATGATGCGCGACGAGTAGACGCCCTTCTCGTGCGAGAAGATGACCCCCGGGCTGCGGTGAATCTGACTTACGACAACACGCTCGGCGCCGTTTATGATAAACGTGCCCCGATCGGTCATGAGCGGAATGTCACCCATGTAGATGTCTTTCTGCCGGATCTCACCGGTCTCGAGAAACACCAGGTTGATGCGCGCCTTAATCGGGATGGCGTAGGTAAGCCCTTTGAGTTTGCACTCGGTCTCGCTCAGCTTTATGTTGCTTTCGTCGAGAAGGTAATGGTCGTACTCCAGCCGCATGTCGCCATTCTGGCTTTCGATCGGGAAAATCGACTGAAATACTTCCTCGAGCCCCTGAACCGCAATCGGCTCTCTTCGGCGCATCTGCTCGCGCTGCAAAAACTTCTCGAACGACGACAGCTGAATGTCCACGAGGTTCGGGAGATCCATCACCTGGGTACTCTCGGTCCCTACGTAGTCACGCTTGATTGGCCTGGTTCGGTCAAACACTCTTTTACCCCCTACGCTATAGCCCGGCACCGTGCCGGACCGCCGCCTTCAGCATCAGCAGGCTCGAAACGCAGCAATACCACCTTCACTGTTGAGTGTTGGTGGTATTGCGAGACATCAAGATAATGCACAATGCAGTGGCCTGCGTTATTTGATCTCCACAACAGCGCCGGCTGCTTCAAGCTGCTCTTTGATCTTGGCGGCTTCTTCCTTGGAAACTCCCTCTTTGACAGGCTTTCCTCCCTCTTCCACCAGCTCTTTGGCTTCTTTCAGCCCCAGACCGGTGACCGCACGCACCTCTTTGATTACCGGTATCTTCTTTCCGTCATCAAAGCTCTTCAAGATCACGTTGAACTCGGTCTGCTCATCTTCAGCCTCGGCCGCAGCCGCGCCGCCGGCAGCAGGAGCCGCCGCAACCGCGGCAACCGGTGCCGCTGCAGTTACCCCGAATTTCTCTTCCATCGCGCTGACCAGTTCCGAAACCTCGAGAACCGTCATGCCGGCAATGGCTTCCAGCACTTCTTCTTTGGTCAGTGTTGCCATATTACCTTCTCCTTTGTTTTGCCGACGATAGCATGGAACACATGTCGAAGACTAACGTCGGCGTTTCTTATTCCCGAAAGGCTTACGCCTCTTCTTCCTTCTTCTTCTCCGCTACCGCGGCGAGGGTGCGCACAAGCTTGCTCGCCACGCCGTTCATCGCAAACACCATGTTCTGCACCGGCGCCTTCATGGTACCCATGAGTATCGCAATCAGCTCGATGCGGGTCGGCAACCTGGAGAACGCTTCAGTCTGCGCCTTGTCGAAGACCTGCCCGTCTATGATGGCGCCCTTCACCTCGAGCGGCGCCTCTCTGCCGAACTCCAGCAGCGCTTTGACTACCGGCCCGGCTTCTTCATGCGGCAGCGCGAGCGCCGTCGGGCCAACGAGCAGCTGCGACGCGTCCGGCATTTCCATCTGCTCGAGCGCGATCTTGGTGAAACGGTTCTTGACCACCCGGTATTCGGCGTTATGCTGCCGCAGGCGCGAGCGCAAGTCGCCGATCTGCGACACCGTCAACCCGCGGTAGTCGGTAAAGACGAAGTCGGTGTTGTTGGCGAAGCGCGCCTTCAGGCTCTCTATTGCATCGATCTTGTGCTGCTGCACTTTGGTCTGGTAATCGATCATCATATGCCTCCTACTCTCCGCCGACCGTGGAGTCGATTCGCACGCCGGGGCCCATTGTGGAGGACACCGCAATTGACTTCACGAACGTTCCCTTGGTATCCGCAGGCCGCTTCTTGCGCACTTCGGAGATGATCAGGCTGATGTTCTCAGCAACTTTCTGGCTCTCCATAGAGACCTTGCCAACCGCAAGATGAACAACACCGGTCTTGTCGGAGCGGAACTCCACCCGTCCTTTGCGTAACTCGTCAATGGCGGCCTTGACGTCGTTGGTCACCGTCTGCGTCTTCGGGTTGGGCATCAGACCGCGCCGTCCGAGAATCGGTCCCAGGCGGCCGACGTCCTTCATCATGTCGGGAGTTGCCACGGCTACGTCAAAATCGAGCCAGCCACCGCGAATCTTTTCGATCAGGTCGTCGTCTCCGACGTACGTTGCCCCGGCATCCGTGGCCTCGGCGGCTTTGTCGCCCTTGGCAAAAACCAGAATTCGCTTCTCACCGATGAACTGGTGCGGCAGCACGAGCGTATCGCGAACGTTGATGCTCTTCTTCAGCTGCAGATTCATGTGGAGCTCGATGGTCTCGTCAAACCTGGCATACGCCAGATCCTTGACCAGATCGACCGCGTCCAACACCGGAAGCTGGTCGGCCTTCTTTACTCTGGTGACTGCGTCACGGTACTTCTTGCCGCGCTTCATGACGCTGCCTCCACTTCCACTCCCATGCTGCGCGCCGTGCCGGCAATAATCTTCATTGCGGCGTCGACGTCATTGGCATTGAGATCCTTCATCTTGAGCTCAGCAATCTCGCGCAACTTATCCTGCGGCAGCTTGCCGACCTTAACCTTATGCGGTTCGGCCGAACCGGCCTCAAGACCAATAGCCTTCTTGATCAGCACTGCCGCCGGCGGCGTCTTGGTGATGAAGGTAAACGAACGGTCGGCGTAGACCGTGATAACGACCGGAATCGTAAGACCCGGCTCCATGTTCTTGGTGGCATCATTGAACTGCTGAACGAACTGAGGCGCGCTCACGCCGTGAGGGCCGAGCGCCGGGCCAACCGGCGGCGCCGGAGTAGCCTTGCCCGCAGGACACTGCAGTTTGATGATTGCCGCCACTTTCTTCTTTGCCATGTGGCGAACTCCTTTTGTGGTACAAACGCCGCTTCCAGCCTGGTAAACGGAACCGGCTCCCAGCCCCCGACCGCCGACGCACCGCGCCCGCCGGCCGGATCGTTATACTTTCTCTACCTGGAGAAAATCGACCTCAACCGGGGTGGACCGACCGAAAATACCGACGGTCACCCGCATCTTGCCCTTCTCCAGGTTGACATCCTCAACTGTGCCGGTGAAGGATTCGAACGGCCCCTCTATGATGCGAACCGCCTCACCCACCGAATAGCTCTCCTTGGGCTTCATTCCCTTGTCGCCCTTGATCTCCCCGGTCTTCTGCAGGATGGCACGCGCTTCTTCCGCCGATATCGGCTGAGGCTTGTTGCCGCTGCCCGAGCCGACAAACCCGGTCACACCGTTGATGCGCCGAATTTTGGCGCAGACCTGCTTCCATCCAAGGTCCGGAAGGTCCATTTCCAGCAGGATGTACCCGGGAAGGAACTTCTTCATCGAGACCTTTTTCTTTCCCTCGCGTACCTCGACCACCTGTTCAGACGGAACCTTGACGTCAAGAACTGCCGACTCGAGCTCGCCATCTTCCATCAGGCGACGGATGGTCTTCTCTATCTTGTTCTCGTATCCCGAATACGTATGTAACACATACCACTGCTTTGACATGCCGCACCTTTGCCGGGCCGATCAGCCTGCCGGCCGTGACCCATGGAGACACCCCGCGAGGCGTTCAGAAAATCAGATCTACCGCGGTAATGAGCACAAAGTCTACAATGCCCAACGCGATGGCAACCAACACCACCGAAATAATGACCACTCTCGTGGAAGAAGCCACCTCGTCACGAGACGGCCACACTACTTTCTTGAGTTCGGAGTAGCTCTCTTTGAAAAACTGTATGATTCTTCTCATTTGCTGCTCTCCCGCGGCGTAGCAAACGGCGCGTTGTGGTAGAAATCAGGCCAGGTAGGATTCGAACCTACAACATCCGGTTTTGGAGACCGGCGCTCTAGCCGTTGGAGCTACTGGCCTATTGGTCACTCACTTAACCTTGGTCTCACGATGCAAGGTATGCTTTCGTTCGGAGGGGCAGTACTTCTTGAGCTCCAGCTTGCCCTGGATGTTCTTCTTGTTCTTCTTGGTTGTATAGTTGCGATTATTGCACTCTGTACACTGCAAGGCGATAAGCTCAACGGTCTTCCCTTTAGCCTTTGCCATCTAGATCTCCCTCGTTAAAAATAGGAGACACACGTATAGTGTGTCAACTGCCTCACGCGTCGAAAACATAACCGAGCCCTCGATCGGACTTGAACCGATGACCCCGTCCTTACCATGGACGTGCTCTACCGACTGAGCTACAAGGGCCGCTTTTGGACCATCAAGCTAACAACTCGGGCCTACTTTGTCAATACGCCGGTAAAAAAATCGGTCTTGAGCCGTACTCGCTTGGCGCGCCCGGCCACTGCGCCCGCCTGGTCGCCGCGCGCGGCTCCCCCCGGCGCTGGACGGCGCTCAACCAAACTCCTTGCGTAGCCGCTCAACCCAGCCTCTCAGTCGCTGGTCGGTCAGATCCGCCTGGTTGTCTTCATCCAGCAGCAGTCCCAGCAGGCGCCCTTCTCGCTCGGCGCGTGATGCGGTGTAGATGTAGTTCTCAGCGTCGGCAAACCCAACTACCGTACCGCCACGCTCGTGCACCTTATCCACCAGCAAGGCCACGCAGTCGCAGAACGCTTCAGGGTAGTGCTGCTGATCCCCAAGCGCCATCACGGCGATTCGCTTGCCGCTCAAATCTACACCGTCCAGTTGTGGAAAGAAGATCTCCCAGTCATCCTGAAGGTCGCCGGCACCCCAGGTTGAAGTGGCCAGAATAAATCGGTCGTAGCGGGCGAAGAGGTCCGCATCGGCTTCCGCGACGTCCACAAGGTCGGCGTCTTCTCTTCCCCAGATCAGTCTCAGCTTTTGAGCCACGTCGCGCGTATTTCCCGTGGTTGAGCCGAAGACAATACATATGTTCGCCATGTAGTCCTCCTGGAGCAGCTCGCGAAACGTCGAGTCAGATGTATCGGCGATAGTGGCCCCACCATACCAACAAACCGGCGAAGATGACAATCGTTTGTATTCGTTCGCGGAGCAGCGTTCACCAAACAGCGCAGGAAACGGATTCCCTCGGGCAGGTTGCCGCATATCTCGGTCGACAACGGTCACTCCGGTCGCCGCGGCCTGGACCGCTGCCACGCCGGCGGTCCTCTTGACGGACGCGCGATCCCGCACTATATTAAGAATGAACACGTTATTAGAATCATTATTCTTAGCGGACGAATCTCGAGTGGGCGCTCGGGGGTAACAGGTGAACACAAGAACCGCAGCACAGACCACTGAAGTAAACGAAGCCAAGATCCAACGCTTTCTGGAGCAGCTCGAACTGGCCGGAAAGCGCCGCACCCTGCAGAGAAACGCGATCTGCCGCGCGCTGGTAGAGTCTGAGAGTCATCCAACGGTGGCGGAGATATATAATCGTGTCACGGCGGCCTTCCCCATGATCAGCCAGGCAACCGTCTACAACACCATAGACACGCTGCGCGAACTCGGACTGATCATTCGACTTGATATCGCAAACCACGACCACAACCATTACGACATCGACACCGATCCGCACGTCAATCTGGTCTGCCGTTACTGCGGCTCGATCAGCGACGTGTATGACGACACGGTGGACCGGTTGCTTGAGGCGGTCGCCGAGCGAAGCGGTTATCGCCTCACGCCTGAGGCCGGCCTGATTGTCTACGGTATCTGCCCGCGCTGCATTCGAAGCGGCGCCCACAGTCGAACGGCAGATGCCGGCGAAGAAGACGACTCCGGAGCTCATTTCGACGACGATACACACTTTGACGAGCAGACGTGCGCCGGGAGGCCGCCACTATGACAGGCGCCGCGGCAGCGGCTACGACCGCCGGCGCAACCCGTGCCGTGTGGCGCACTGCTGCGTGTTCTTCGCGCCCTCCATTTGGAATGATTCTCACGAAGGAAAGATTATTTATAGCAGCGAACAAAGATGGGTAAGGCAAACAGATGAGTACGACAGAACAGCACACACCGACACCAGCAGCAGAAGAGAGCGCCCACAAAGAGGAGCGCACCGCGGCACATACTTCGCGGCAGATCCCGGAACACGCCTCCGAGCCCGGACGAACCGACGGCCGCACCCGGAACATGGCGCTGCTGACATCCATAACACTGGTCGCGCTGGTTTCCGGGCGCATCGTTGCGCCCATGGAGGGCACGCCCGCTGCACTTCTCTGGCTGCTCTACGGCGCGGCCT
>PWMO01000499.1 GCA_003558175.1 Spirochaetaceae bacterium | reverse complement strand
GTATGGAAAATCTGCCGATCAGGCGCTCCGACCTGCAGGATCCGTTCGGCAAGAAGACCTGGCCGGTGCGTAAGTTCGGCCGCGACCCGGAGCGCACCCCCATGCAGTGGGACTCCACCCCGTTTGCCGGCTTCACAGAAAACGGCCTGCGTCCCTGGCTGCCGATCCCGCGTGACAGCGTGCGCAAGAACGTGGCGGTCCAGCTTGAGGATTCCGATTCGTTACTCAATTTCTACCGCGCCCTCATCCGGTTGCGCAAAGAGCACATCTCGCTGCAATCGGGAGAGATCGTGTTTCTGATTCCCGGAACGCGCAATCTGCTGGCCTACCGGCGCGATCACCAGGATGGCGAGCGCGTGCAGTCCCTGGCGGTGTTTCTCAACTTCGGCATGCGCAAGGCGCTCGACTTTCAGCGGTACATGATGGAGGACGAGCGGGATCGATTTGCCGAGCACAACTGGACGGTACTGTTCGGCACTCACCGCGCCGCGGGCGATCAGATCGGGCTGCCCACGCTGCAAGCGTGCGAGGTGCTGCTGCTGACCGACGCCGCGCCCGACACAAAACGGGATTGAGCGGGCGCCCTAAGCGGGCGCCTACGCACGCGCGTCTCGGGCAACGGTCGCGGGCAGCCGTGCAGGCGCGCGTCGCGGCGGCAGCCGCCCTCAGCGATTCGCGCCGCCCTCAGCGATTCGCGCCGCTCTCGGGGGCCGCGCCGGCTGCGGTGACACCGGTCTCTTCGCTCTCCGCTTCGAGATCTCCGACGCCGTCAGTCGACGCCGGCTTATCGAAAGCGTCCTGCGCGGCTGCTGTCTGAGCGCCCGGGGGTTCCGGCGCAGTCGCCGGAGCCTCGGTTATGTTCCGCCCCGATATGTGTTGCCCTGACCAAACGGCATCGACAGTGCGCTGCACCTCGGCTATCCGGGAAGCGAGCGCAGCGGTCGCAGCCGCGACCTGCTCCAGGACCTCGGCGTTGGTCCTGGTCTCGGTGTCTATTTCTCCCGCCTGCGCTATCAACTCGGCCGAAATCTCGATCACATTGCGCATCGCATGCACGATCTCGCGCGACACATTGTTCGACTGCTCAGAGCCCTGTTTGACCGATGTCGATATCTCGTTCAGCATTGTCATCGCGCGACGGATCTCGGCGCTGCCGGATGCCAGCTGCTCGGTGGTTGCCGCGATCTCCTGGAACGAATCGGCAACCGCGTGCACTTCATGGTCAATTGCCTCAAAGACGGTTCCCGTCTGCGTGCTGAGTTCCGCCGCCGCCTCAATACGCTCGATAATGGTATTGATGAGTTTGGTGATCGAGCCGGAACTCTGCCCCGCTTCGGTAGCAAGTTTGCGAATCTCATCGGCAACTACGGCAAACCCCTTGCCCGACTCTCCGGCATGGGCCGCTTCGATGGCCGCGTTCATGGAAAGCAGGTTGGTCTGCGAAGCAATATTCTTGATCACGTCCACGAAACCGGCGATATCGTCAACGCTTGCGGCTACCGCCTGAATTGCTTCCTGCATCTCTGCGAGCTGATCGCTGCCGTCCTGTGCCCGACGGGTCAGCTCGACCGAGCTCTGTCGCTTGGCGGCGGTGATTGCGGCGACGTTGTCGAGCGAAGCCGACATCTGCTCGATGGCGGCAGTGGACTGCGTGACCGCTGAGACCTGCTCGTCTATCGACTGGTTCAGGACCTGGACCTGCGACCCGACCCGCTGCACGGCGCCGGAGGACTCCTCTATTCGCCCGTTGAGCTGCAGCACACGCTCCTTCATATCCGCGGTCTTTGTTCGCGTGAGCTTCATCCGCTCAATGGCACCCCGGGCACTATCGGCAAGGCCCTGCTCGGCTCCATCAACTTGTTCGCAGGCGCTCCGCAGCAAAGTAATGAGCTGCCGCAACCGGTCCACCAGCGCGTCCATCCCGTGCGCCATTTGAGCAGCCTCGTCCCTGCCTCTCGCGACGGTGCCGCCGGTAGAAACGCGTTGGTTGTAATCTCCCTCCAGTACGCGTTTCAGTGTGCTCGAGATTTCTCCCAGCGGCCGGAACGCCCGCTTCAGCAGCAACACGTAGATGACCGCGGCACCCAGAGCCGCGATCACCGCCATGGTCAGCATTTGCCGCAGCAGCATCGCGGCGGCACCGTGCAAAGCGGTCTCTACAGCTGCCGCGTCAAGCGCAGCAAGGTCGGCTACCGCACCACGAAACAGATATACCGCATAGACAGCAACGACGGCCACAACTGCAACAATGACTGTGACCCCGAAGAAAGCCGATTTGAGCCGGATAGACATGGATTTCATATCCCGTAGTGTACCCTACGGTGCACGGTAGCGCAAACTCTAGTTTTCGTCACGGGTCTCTTTTCCGTCACAACTCTCCACGCCGGTTCGCGGCATAGGTGCCGGTTGTCGGGCAAGGATGTCGGTCGGCTGTCCGTTAGCTCAGGCCGACCATCTCGGAGCTTACCTGCCACAGCCGCTCGGCGAGCTCCTGATTGTGGCTGGCTTCCGACGAGCGGGCGCGACGCCCCTCGACGAAGTAGGCGCCTGAGACGTTCTCAACGTCGGGGTTGGATGCAAGGTAGACCGGCGTTGCCGCCCCCTCCTCGGTCGACGTCCCTCCGGAGAAATAGACGTGCAGCAGCTTGGTTCGCACCACGCCGGGAGTCAGGGCGTTCGCGGTAACTCCGAGGCGCGCGGTGCGGCGCGACAGCTCGTAGGTAAACAGGATGTTGGCAAGTTTGGAAGCGGCATATGCGTCGTAGCCCTCGTAGCGGCGTTCGAAGTTCAGATCGTCAAAGTTGATGTGTGCGCTGGTGTGGGCCATTGAGCTCACGTTGATCACGCGAGCGGGAGCACTGCGCTTGAGCAGCGTGAGCAGCAGGTTGGTCAACAGAAACGGCGCCAGATGGTTCACCGCCCAGGTCAGCTCAAAGCCGTCCTGGCTCAGACGCCGCTCTTTGCTCAGAACCGCGGCGTTGTTGATCAGCACGTCGAGCCGGTCGCTATTGGCGATAACCGCTTCGGCAACACGTCGCACGTGCTGCAGGCTGGAGAAGTCACCGATCACCGCCTCTACAGCGGCGTCCGGCACCCGCTCCCACAGCTGTTGTGTCGCGTGCCGGATGCGTTCTTCGTTTCTGCCGTGCAGGATCACTTCATGTCCCTGCCGCGCCAGGTCAATTGCAGTGGCAAGCCCGATTCCGTCCGTGCTGCCGGTCACCAGAATGCGCTTGACCGGCCGCTGGTCTTTCTGCCGGGTCTCGCTCGCACTGTTACTCCGCGTGGAAGCGCTCTTTCCCATGGCAGGCATTCTATCGAGAACAGCGCTCAGTTGACAGCCCGTCGAGCCCCAAGTAGACTCAGAAGCCTTGAACAGCATGGCGGTCGCCGCCAACGCATTGTGCTCCGCCCCGGTAGCTCAGGTGGATAGAGCAGCTGCCTCCTAAGCAGCAGGTCAGGCGTTCGAGTCGCCTCCGGGGTAGTCTCTGGTGAGTGGTTGCGCCGCTGCCTTCGGCCGGCGCGGTCGCTACGTAGCGTCTCCAAACGCTCGGCGGAGCGCTGCCAGGTCGATCTTCTTCATCCGAAACATGGCGTTCATGACACGCTGCACCGCAGCCCGATCCTGCTGCCGAAGCATGTCGTTCATTTCACCAACGGGGAAGATCTGCCAGGAGACGCCGTAGCGGTCTTTCAGCCAGCCACACTGCTCGGCCTGCGGATCGGCGCTCAGCGTTGACCAGAGACGGTCGATCTCGTCCTGCGTGCGGGCGTCCACCATGAGAGAGATTCCCTCGTTGAATCCAAACTTGTGGTCCAGCGCGCTATCCATGACCGCAAACCACTGGCTTTCCAGCCTGAAGTCGGCATACATGATCGTACCTTCACGGTCGGGAGGCTGACTGGCCGGATAGCGCGCGATCTCTCCCACTTCAGAGTCGGGAAACAGCGTCGTGTAGAGTCCAATCGCCTCCTCGGCCTTGCCGCACACCCTACCCGTGAAAAGCATTGAAGGCACGATGAGTCGACCGTCGGCATCGTCGGCGACGATCGGCTGCCAGGAGACGCCGAACCGATCCTCAATCCATCCGTAGCGTCGGCTGAAGGGATACTCGCCGAGCGGCATCAAAACGGTCCCGCCGTCAGCCAGCGCCTCCCAGCACCGATCCACTTCGCCCTCCGAGCCGCAGAATATGAAAAACGAGATCGACGGATTGGGAGAGAAATCCGGTCCTCCGTTGAGCGCGGAGAACCCGAACCCTCCCACCGCGAAATCCACCGTCATGATCGAACCCGGTTGACGGCCGTGAAACTCACGTCCCGCCTCGGTATAGTGAGTTCGGCCCGTAATCTGTGAACGGGGCAGAAACGACGTATAGAACTGCGCCGCCTTTTCAGCCTCCGTGTCAAACCAGAGGCAAGCGCTAAATCTGGACATATGGACACCTCCCGTACACGGAATAGTCGAACAAAACACGCAGAAATTGGCGATGGAACGGCCCCGTCGTATTGACTCTCTGACGACTGCCGTGGCCTATATCAGGAGAGCCTGCCATCGGGAGAGCCTGCTCTCCGGTGCCAGGCACGAAAAGCAATCTGCGCACCAGCAGTCACCTATATTCTTACCACTGGAGTCAACATATTTCTACCGTGACAAACCCTCACATCCGCAACGTGGCCATCATAGCCCACGTTGACCACGGGAAAACCACTCTTGTCGATGCGCTGCTGCGCCGCAGCGGACTCTTCCGCGAAGGCCAGGACGTCCAGGAACGGCTGATGGACCGCATGGACCTCGAGCGCGAACGGGGCATCACCATCGCCGCCAAGAACTGTGCCGTCCGCTGGGGCGACACAAAGATCAATATCATTGACACTCCCGGCCATGCCGATTTTGGCGGCGAGGTTGAGCGGGCACTCAGCATGGCCGACGGCGCCCTGTTGCTGGTAGACTCGGCCGAGGGGCCCCTGCCCCAGACGCGCTTTGTGCTCAATAAAACGCTCGAAGCGGGGCTCAAGGTCATCGTGGTGGTCAACAAGATAGACCGCAAGGATGCCCGTCCGGAGAAAGTGCTTGATGAGGTCAGCGATCTGTTCATCGACCTGGACGCAACGGACGAGCAGCTGGACTTTCCGCTGCTGTACGCCGTCGGTCTGCAGGGAATTGCCAGGCGCGATCTCAGTTCCCCCGGTGAAGGGTTGGAGCTGCTGCTCGACATGATTGTGGAGGAGATTCCGGGGCCGGTGGTGCACCCGGAGCGCCCGTTCCAGATGCTGGTAAGCGACCTGGGGTATTCCGACTACCTGGGCAGATTGGCAATCGGCAAGACGCACAACCAGCCGGTGTCCTCAGCGGCGACGCTGATACGAATCGACGCCGACGGCCAAACGCAACCGCTCAAGGTCGGCAAGCTGCAGGTGTACGAAGGGCTCTCGATAAACGATACCGCCTCAGCCCAGCCGGGAGACATCGTGATGCTCGCCGGCCTGGACGAAGTGCACATCGGTGACACCATCTGTACCGCCGAGGCGCCTCGTGCACTGCGGCGCATCACGGTTGACGAACCCACCGTGTCGATGCTCTTTCTGCGCAATACCGGACCGCTGGCAGGAAGGGACGGCAGACACGTCCAGTCAACAAAGCTTGGTGAACGGCTCAAGCGCGAGACGCTGCGCAACGTTTCGCTGCGAGTCGAGGCCGGTCCCGACGCCGAAGGGTTTCTGGTCAGTGGTCGTGGCGAGTTCCAGATGGCAATTCTGATCGAGACAATGCGCCGCGAGGGCTTCGAGATGTGCGTCGGGCGACCGGAGGTGATTTACGGCGAAGCGAACGGCGCGCGCACCGAGCCGATCGAGCGCGTCTACATCGACTGCGGCGAGAGCTACAGCGGAGTAGTAACTGAGAAACTCTCGGTACGACGCGGCCGCCTGGTGGGATTGGTGAATCACGGCAACGGACGAGCACGGCTTGAGTTCAGCGTCCCTTCGCGCGCGCTGATTGGGTTTCGTGACGAGCTGCTCACCGATACGCGCGGGACGGGCATCATGAACGCCTATCTCGAAGGCTACGAGCCGTACCGCGGCGACTTCCCTACCCGCTTCACCGGATCACTGGTCAGCGACCGCTCCGGCTCCGCGGTTCCCTACGCACTGTTCAACCTCGAGCCGCGCGGCACCATCTTCCTCTCTCCCGGCGATCCCGTCTACGAAGGCATGGTGGTAGGTGAACACAATCGGGACAACGACCTGGACGTGAACCCGTGCAAGACCAAGAAACTGACCAACATGCGCGCCGCCGGTCGAGACGACAACGTCATCCTGACGCCGCCGCGCATCATGACCCTGGAGGCGGCGATCAACTTCATCCGCGCCGATGAGCTGGTTGAAGTGACCCCTGCGTCGTTGCGCATCCGCAAGCGAACTCTTGCCGCCACCGAGCGCAAGCGCGAGCGCTGACCGCGCTGCGTGATCGCGCTGCACCGCGTGACCGTGTCAGCGCCCGCCCTGCAACAGCTGCAACAGCACCGGGACCGCGTCCTCGCAGCGCGCGCGGATGACGTAGTCGGACGAGGAGAACAGCGGTGCCTCGTCGTCGCTGTTGATTGAGAGAATCCGCCCGGCATTCTCCATTCCCACCCGGTGCTGCACCGCGCCCGAGATGCCCAGTGCGATATAGACCTGCGGCTTGACCGTTTTGCCGGTCTGGCCTACCTGTACCGAATGCGGCAAATAGCCGGCCTCCATGGCCGCTCGCGAACACCCAAGCCCCACGGTCACGCCCCACGCTTGCTCGAGCGCGCGTATCAGCGGCCGCGCCAGCCGGTCCACGTTTTCTTTGCCTCCGATGCCGAGCCCCACCGAGACGATCACATCACACTCTTCAAGTGGCGGCTCGTCACGCCTGGGCACAGAGCCCGCGGTCCGGGGCGCCGCCGCGGGACCGTTTTCCGGTTCCACTCTGCCGCCGGATGCAGCGGCAACTCCGTCTCCGCGCGGGGCGACCCGGACCGCAATCGTCTTAGAACTCATCGTCTCAGATCCAACCGCCTCGGAGTTGATCAGCTCGGAATTGGTCGCCTCGGAACCGATCATCTCGAGTTCGCCGCACGTCGGGGTCAGTACTTCGACCGCTGCCGAGACGCCTTCGCGTTCGATCGGGGTGAAGACACCGGGACGGGCACTTACCATCTGCGGTGCGCCGTTCTCGCGACCGCGCAGCGAGACAATGGTTGCCATGACGTTGCCTCCCAGCGCGGGGCGCGTCTGAAACAGCACCTGACGGTAGACCGTGTGTCGGCCTCCGGCGCGACCGCGGTAGTCGGCAATCTTCAGACCGGTGCAGTCGGCCGTGAGGCCGGCGCCAAGGTACGCCGCCAGCAGCGGCGCGACAACGCGACCGGTAAGCGTTGCCGGAACCAGCACCACCTGGGAGCGTATCTTCCGCAGGGCGTATGCCGCTGCGCGGGCGTGCTCCTCGGCAACGAATGTCTGCGAGAACTCGCTCCGCACCGAGACGACTCTGTCGGCTCCCAGGCGTGCCAGAAGCGCCTGTTCCGCTTGCCGCACCTCTCCCAGAACCAGCGCGGTGGTTCGCGTCGCGAGCTGCTCGGCCAGCCCGGCGGCCACGCCCAACAGTTCGCGACTGCCGCGGCTGACTTCGCCGCTGTCGCCGTCACGCTCGCACATCACTACGCACTCACCGCGGTAGTAGGAAACAGCGCCGCTTTCCCCGTCCGGCGCTTCGCCGCCCGCTGCAACGTCCGGTGCTTTCCCGCCGGCTGGAGCGCCGCGAGTCTGGTCAGCCCCGTCCGGCGCAGGAGGAGTATCGGCTGATTCGTCACCGGCTTCCGCTACGCCGCCGGTGCGCAGATAGCGCTCGAGCTGTTCCAGCACCAGCGGCAGTTCCTCCAGCGGCTCTCGCGCACCGCCAAACTCCACCCGATAGCCGCGCCTGCCGGTCCTGGGCGGCGAGAAGATCTCCACCACTCGCGTGCGCGACCCGGCAAGTCCCGCTTGCGCCTCGGCAACGCCAACGTCCTCTCGTCCCCAGATCGGCACGTGTGCCTCTGAGGCACGGCTCATCCGCTGAAGAGATACGTAACGCGGCAGTCCGGGGAGAAAGGCGGTCACGGTGGCAAGCGCCGGGGCGCGGCACAGCGTCAGCCGAGAACGCCCCACCGGCTGCAGGGTCTCAAAGGAGAGCCCGGCGGTAGCCTCCGACCAGGCGGTCACATACGGGATGAGCGGGTACTCCATTAGCGCCGCAACCTGAATTGGAACCTGGGCGGTGTCACCGTCAGGACTCTGCATCCCTGCCACTACCAGCGGCGTGTGGACCGTACAGTCAGCCACAAGACGCTGCAGCGCCGCAGCGATCGTGCGCGCCGTGGCAATCGTGTCGGCACCCGCAAACGCGCGGTCGGAGAGCAGCACGGCATGGTCGGCCCCATGCGCCAGCGCGCGGCGGCAGATCTCTTCAGCCTGTGGCGGCCCCATAGACAGAACAACCACTCTGCCGCGGCCGGTCGCCTCGCGTCCCGCGTCGTGCCTGTGCGGGGCCGTCGTCCGGTTTCTGATGTCGAGCGCCAGCTGCAGGGCCCGGTCGTCGAGCGGGTTCGCCACCATCCGCAGCATGCCGCGACGCAGCAGTCCGCGCTCGGTGTCCCACGCGTCTTCGGGTATCCGCTCCACATCGGCAACGTATTTCACCAGAACGAAAAAATCCATCACCGATACTCCCGCGGCACCATGTTGCCCCGATTGAGAATGAACCGGGGATCGAGCGCGCGCTTCACCGCGTGAATGGCACGCAACCCTTCGCGACCGAGCATCACCTCGAGGTAGGGAACCGTCCGCCCCTCCTCGTCCTCTATGGTCTTCTTGCCCACTCCGTGCTCGGCGGAGATCGTGCCACCCAGCTCTACCGCACGTCGCG
>PWMO01000488.1 GCA_003558175.1 Spirochaetaceae bacterium | reverse complement strand
GAATCTCAAGGTTTCGGTAGTCTATCCCGGTTAACAGCGGGAGGAGCGTTTTCAGCGACAGGTTGCCCCGCTGGCGGTAGTCATACAACCAGAACTGCTGAAACGGCTCGGCCAGATCAACGAGCCGCCGTCGGATTGCAAGCATTGCCTCCGCGCCGTGTGACACCCAGTCGGCGAGCCGCCGCAGCATTCGACTCTCAAGATCACGACCGTACACAACGACCGACCCTTCGGATGCGATATCATCCGCCAGCCGTTCTACAAGACGGTCGCGATAGTCCACGCTCGCATCCGCGCAGTAATAGCGCTCTACCGGTGCTGCACCCGCAAACGGCACGGTTTGCACCGTGTAAAGGAAAGGGATGTGCTCCCATACCCTCGTGCCCGGCCATGGTGGCAGCGGCACCGAGAACGCTTCAAAGTCGAGAAAGTGCAGCGGATATTCCAGGCGAGTCAGGAAATGCTGAAGCGCCGGCCGATCGATGTGCCGTTGACGTTCACGAACCGCTTCGACCTGGATGCGCTGTTTGCCCGAAAGCTTCACCGAGGGAGGCAGCTTGAGCAGCGAAACAACTCCCTCTTTGACCAGCTCTGCGCCCCGCTGTCTTCCGTGGAACAGCGTTCGAGGGTCATCTTCGTTGAACTCGGGCAAGACGGATCGGCAGTAGCTGCAGACCTGGGTCCGTCCGCAGGCACGCAACTCGGGGGCCGCCGACTCCAGTTCTCCCCGCTGCAGCTGCCGCAGGCGCTGCACAGCACGGTCAACTTCCGTGCCCAGCCGTTCCACCGCTGCGCTGATATCGAGGCGCGCAAAAAGCTGTTTGCCGTCGGACCTCTCGTCCCGTGTGTAGCCCTTCTCCGGATGGTACAGGAGCACGCTTGTGAAGACCTCTCCACAGAGTGCCGCGACGTGTCGTATGTATGCGGCTTCCAGGAGGTGGCTCCGCCTGGAGCCCGTTCCCGCGCGAACCAGTGCCAGCGCGTTCTTCCCCCCACCGAAGTCCGCTACGATGTCGGCCCTCGCCGCGAGATCACCGCTGCGATACCACACGTCGTAGCGAAGGGCAATCGCGCCGTGCGGCAGCAACGCGGCAGCCGATTGAGGTGCCTCAGCTGAATCCCCGGTCGGCGCTGCATCACCGGCCGCTGCTTCGGCCGATTTCAGCACGGAGAGCAGGACGCTGCGACAGCGATCGCGGAACTGCCTCTGCAGTCCGTTCTCTTCCCTGCCGGCGGCGTAAGCACGCGGACAGCTCAGAAAGGAGCGTACTGTTTCGAGGGTAATGAGCGTCATCCGGGCAGTGTAGCGCGATCGCGGCCCGTGGTAAACGCTGTTGGCCGGAAGCTCCGCGGACAGCAGCGGGAGTTCGCACGAGGCGAACGAAGGCAACTTGTTGCCGCAGGGCGCGTGTGATAGCATAAACCGCATGCCGTCTCAACTCGCGCACCTGGTGTTCGCCGTAGAAGCCATCAAGAACGCCTTCGACCGGCTGCCCGTCCCGCTGGATTCTCCGTTTCTCGCCTTCGGGGCCCAGGGCCCCGATGTCTTCTACCACAATCGCCGGCGCAAACCCTCCGGTCTGGAGTACGGCGCGCTGCTGCACCGCAGAGGGTACGGCACTGCGGTCGCTGCACTGGTGGCATACGGCCGAGAGCGGAACATACCTTTTGACTCGGACTACGGTGCCTACGTTGCCGGCTTCGCCACGCACGCCCTTTTTGACCGCATCGCACATCCGTTCGTCAACTATTTCGCCGGTTGGGGCGTGGGCGAACAATCGAACGCCGCAGAAGCTCTCCCCTTTCAGTTGCACGCGTACCTCGAACGAGTGCTCGACGCACTGCTGTTGCAACGTTACTGGCGCCAGCGCGCCGACGCGTTTGACTTCCTCGCCGCCTTCGACTGTGGACCGCAGCTTCCCTTGCCGGTGGCAGAGGGGCTCGCGCGCGCACTGACTTCAGTAACCGACCGCGCAGCCAGAGATAACTCCCTCCTCATCCGTCTGCACAACGTGTACCTGGACTCACTGAGCTTCTACGGAAACACCAACCTGGTTGATGTGTCACGCATGCGCATGATGATGGATCATGTGAGAAGCCCCGAACAACTCGCACGGTGGCTCAGCCTGCTTCATCCCATCGAGCCGCCGACCGAACTGGATCCTGCCAACGAGAGAAACGCACGCTGGTTCCATCCGTGTGACGCAAACGAAGTACGATACGAGTCGTTCTGGGACCTCTTCGCCCAGGCAATCCGCCGCTCTCCGGATATGTTGCAGGCGGTGGCGTCTTGCTGGCGGGACGAGATCTCGGCCGGCGAGTTGGCGACGATAGTGGGCAATCAGAATCTCAGTGATGGAAGCCACGAAGGCCGGCCGTGCCGCAAACGGCATTCCAGCCCGTTGCCGCTGGCGCAACACCTCAACACGCTGTTGCAGCAACTGCTGCAGCGCGAGGCCGACTGCCAGACACCAGGATGACTCCCGCACGGCGGAATAGCGTTGGGGCGGGCTCGCGGCCGATCGATCGGGCTCGGCCGATCGGGCTCGGCATCGGCGAGAAGCTCAGTGCCGGATCTGCAGCAGTTCGTTCAGCAGGTCTCCGAGCAGATTAAAACTGAACACCGTAAGTCCAATGGCCAGCCCTGGGAATAACGCCAGCCACGGTGCGTCAAACAGATAGTTGCGGGCGCTGCGCAGCATCAGCCCCCAGCTTGGTTGCGGTGGCTGCGCGCCCAGTCCCAGAAAAGAAAGGGAAGCCTCGATCACAATCGCCAGCGCGAAGGTGACCGTACACTGCACCACGATCTTCGGCAGCATGTTCGGCACGATGTGTAACGCCAGAATCCGCGCCAGAGGGGTTCCCAGCGCACGCGCCGACATGACGTAGGGTTCCTGCTTCAGGGACATCGTTTCGGCACGAATGATGCGAGCAAACAACGGACTGAAGATGGCACCGATGGCGGCCATCACCTGCAGCAGCCCGTAGCCAAAGACGGTGACAACCGTAATTGCCAGCAACACCGTAGGAAACGACAGCACGGCATCCATCAGCAGCATCAGAGTGCTGTCAACGGCGCCTTCCAGCAGTCCGGCCGTAAGCCCAACCAGCAATCCGATGAGAAGCGCAATCCCTACCGCTACCAGTCCGACCAGCAACGCCGACCGCGCACCGTACAAGATGCGCGACAGCACGTCGCGACCAAGGTCATCCGAGCCGAGCAGGTAGCCATCGCTGCCGGGAGGAGCGAATCGCGCCGAGAGATCCTGTACCAGCGGGTCTACCGGCGCCACCAACGGCGCAGCTGTTGCCAGCAATGCCAGCAGCCCGATATACCCGAGCGTCAAGGCGAGCAGCAGTCTGGCAAACGTCTCGGTTCGGGGTCTCATTCGATTCTACGGCTCATCTGACTACCGGTTCAGCGAAAGCGTACGCGCCGCAGGTCATAGGTATCGAGTTTTCCATCCATGTGGAAACCTTCAACGTTTTCCCGCATCGCGATGTAGCGAAAGTTTGACCCGACGAAGACAAACGGCACCTCTTCGGCCAGCAGCTCCAGTGCGCGCCGGTAGTGCTCGCGCCGCTCCTCAAAGCCCGCCGTTCTGCGCGCCGCGCGAATGCTCTCCGCAGCCTGAGGATGACTCCAACCAACGTAGTTCTGCGTCGCTTCGAACATCGACAGCCGCGAATCCGGATCCAGTTTCCCGGTGTGCACGATGACCGTCAGGTCGAAGTTGGCACCGGCGTAGACGTCTGAAAGCCAGGTCGACCAGTCCACCAGCCGTATTCGAGCGTCGATCCCCACCTCGGCGAGCATCTGCTGGTACATTTCTCCGGCGCGCACGTGCGGCTCGTAGTTCTGCGGCAGCACCAGGTCCAGGGTTGCCTGTCCCGCTCCCGCCTCCTCCACCAGGCGTCGCGCCGTTTGCGGATCGTGCGGATACAGGTCGGCAAAGTCTACGTAGTATGGATCTCCGTAGTCCATAAACGTGCCAATGACCTCGCCACCGGCATACGCCACGTCCAGGATGGCCTGCTTGTCCACCGCGTGGTTGATGGCCTGCCGCACCCGCAGATCGTCAAGCGGCTCCCTGCGGGTGTTCATTGCCAGCACCATCACCAACGAAGAAAGCCCGGTGTCAAGTTTGGTACGCGGATCCCGCTCTATCCGGGGTATATCGGTGGGGCCGACCATATCGATGATGTGCAGATCTCCCGTGAGTACTCCCTGCACCTGCACCGCCACTTCCGTGATGATGTTGAAGTTCACCCGCTCCAGGTACGGAAGCTCCGGCATCCAGTAGTCGTCATTGCGCACCAGCGAAATCCGGTTATCACGAATCCACTGCTCAAAGCGAAACGGCCCGGTGCCGACGGGGTGCGCGGCAAAATCGTGCTCAGCCGCGACGAGGGAAGCCGGCAGAATTGCGCTCCAGCCGGTTGCGAGCGACGATAGAAGCGGTGCGTACGGTTCCTCGAGGACGAACACAACCTGTCGCTCATCCGGCGTGAGTATCTCTCGCACCGACTCCAGTTCCTTGGCGTGCGGCGACCCAAACACCGGGTCGCGCAGCCTCTCAAAGGTTGCCGCCACGTCCTCGGCGGTGAAAGCATCTCCGTTGTGAAAACGCACTCCGTCACGCAACCGGAACGTCCAGCGCAGGTTGTCTTCGGAGACCTCCCAGCTTTCCGCGAGCGCCGCGATGATCCGGCCGTCACGGTCCGGTTCAACCAGGGTGTCGTAGACGCTGCGCAGCACCTGGAACGTCAGGGTGCCTTCTGTTGCCTGCGGATCAAGCGTATTGGGATTGCCCGAGAACCCGAACTGAAGCACGTCACCGGCTGCTTCGGCACGCTCCCGGCTCCCCCCAGCGTACAGCGGATATATCGAAACGGCGAGCATGGTCACCGCGACAATCTGTATGATTCGTTTCACAGAACACTCCTTACAATACACTTCGCGGCAGGGTCTGAAGCAGGCTGGGCGCATTCCGAAACAGCACCTGTGTGTAGTGTTGCTTCGGGCCGGCAATGACTTCTTCGGCGCCTCCCAACTCGACGATCCGGCCGTCTTTCATCACCGCAATCGCATCGCTCATGTAGGCTACAAGATTCAGATCATGCGATATGAAAAGATACGTGAGAGCGAGTCGTTGTTTCAAGTCCAGCAGCAGATTTACAATCTGGGCCTGGACCGAGACGTCAAGACTCGAGACCGGCTCGTCGAGCACCAGAAAACGTGGCTCCATGGCCAATGCGCGCGCAATCACAATCCGCTGCCGCTGCCCGCCCGACAGTTGCTGCGGGTAGTCGTTGCGGCGGCGCGGCGAGATTCCCACCATGTCCAGCAGTTCACTCACGCGCTGCTCGCGCTCACGCCGAAGGATTCGCCGGTTCCGGAGCCCCTCGGCAACCGCCGCCCCGATCGATTGACGCGGGTTCAGCGCCGCGTGCGGATCCTGCACCACAATCTGCGCGGTGTGCCTGAACTGCCGCATTTCAGCGTGCGAAAGTGTAGCGGGATTCATCCCGGCTATCCAGACGGTACCATCGGTGGGAGGATCCAGGTAGAGAATTGCGCGCGCCAGCGTACTCTTGCCGCTGCCCGACTCCCCTACCAGCCCCATTATGCTGTCCTCGGCAATGGTCAGGCTGACGGAGTCAACCGCCGACACTGCGTGGGCGCGGCGCCGCAGCAGGCCGGAGCCGTAGTGCACCTTTGACAGTCGTTCGACGCGAACCAGATCATTCATCGGCGAGACACCCTTCTGCAACCTGTTCCGCGAAATGACAGGCGGAGCGGCGCTCGTCGGCAACGCCAATCCGACGTAACGCGGGAAGCTCACTGCGGCAGCGCTCGACCGCCAGCGGGCAGCGCGGCGCAAACGCGCACCCGGGAGGGACCGCATCGGGATCGGGAACCGTACCTGGAATGGCTGCGAGCCGCTGCCCGCGCCGGGTCGGATCGGGAGTGGCGGCGATGAGCCGATCGGTATACGGATGATGGCTGCAGCTGAACAGCGCAGCGCTTGACGCCTGCTCGACAACTCGCCCGGCATAGAGAACCGACACTTCGTCGGCAAATCCCCGCACCAGCGGCAGGTCGTGCGAAATAAACAGAATCGCCATCCGGAGTTCGCGTCTGAGCCGATCCAGCAGCGTGACAATCTGCGACTGAATGGTAGCGTCCAGCGCCGTTGTCGGCTCATCGGCAATCAGCACCTCCGGGTGACAGGCAATCGCAGACGCAATCGCGACCCGCTGTTTCATGCCTCCTGACAACTCGTGCGGAAACGCACGCAGCACGTCCCTGCCGTGCAGCTCCACCAGGTCAAGCAGCTCGCGTGCCTGCGACAGCGCTTGCTGCCTTCCGATGCCGACGTGATACCGCAGCACCTCCGCGATCTGTGCACCAACTCTGAGGCTCGGGTTAAGATGCTTGTCGGGCTGCTGGAAAACCATCGCGATACGCTTGCCCCGGATTGATCGCAGCCGGTGCGGTGCGAGGGACAACAGGTCGGCATCGTGATAGATGACGCGGCCGGACACGGTGGCGGTAGCGGGCAGAAGGCCCAGAATTGCTCTGGCAGTCACGCTCTTCCCGGCTCCCGATTCGCCTACCAGCGCATGAACCGACGCGGGCGCGACGCGCACGTCGACGTCCCGCACCACCGCAACTCTGCCGCGACGTCCGTCAAACCGGACCGTCAGACCCGATATATCGAGTACAGCGGATGGGGTATCGGCATCGAGGAGCGCCATCAGTCAACCCTGATGCGAGGGTTCACCAGCGCGTAGAGCACGTCGGCGGCGAAGTTCGTGAGCGAGAACACAACTGCTACAAAGACGACCCCGCCCTGGATGACGGGAAAGTCGCGTCCGTGAATTGCCGAAAGAAAGAGCCTGCCGAGTCCCGGAAGCGAGAAAACCTGCTCTATGATGACCGCACCGCCCAGCAGATATCCAAACTGAATGCCCGCTATGGTGATCACGGGAAGCAGCGCATTGCGCAGCGCGTGCCCGAAGAATACCCGACCGGGTGGAAAACCCTTCGCTTCCGCGGCAAGCACGTATTCCTTCTCCAGTTCTTCAGCCATGGATGAGCGGATGAAGCGCACCAGAACAGCCGCACGTTCAGTGGCCAGCGCAATCACCGGCAGAACCCAGTGCAGCGGGGTATCGGCGCCGAACAGCGGTAACCAGCCGAGGTGCACCGAGAACAGCAGCAACAGCATAATCCCCAGCCAGAAACCCGGTATTGCCATGCCGACCTGGGCAAACAGCAACCCGAATCCGTCCCATACGGTCCAGCGCTTCACCGCGGCCAGCACACCCACCGGAATGGCCACCACGAGCGCCAGCAAAAACGAAAACAGTGCCAGCAGAGCGGTAAGTGGAAATCGCTGCAGAATGAGGTCAATCACTCGATCGTTGGAGAAGAACGAGGTGCCGAAATCCAGCCGCGCCGTTGCCCAGAGCCACTCAGCGTACTGCACACCCAGGGGTCGATCCGTGCCAAGCCGTACGCGTACCGCTTCTATCTGTTGATCGGTGGCTTCCATACCGGCCATGGTGCGTGCGGGATCACCCGGAATCACCCTGATGGTAAGGAACACGATGGTTGTGATGAGAAACACCGTGACAGCCAGGCGTCCTGCTCGCCGCAGGACCAGTTCAAGTACCGCCATGCCGCAGTCCGAGGCCGGAACCGATCACTTGAGCGAATGAAGAACGCGTTCCAGCACCTTCTGTCGATCAAGCGGCTTCACGATATAGTTCTTTGCGCCAATGATCAGCGACTTCTTTACCAGGTCGTTCTTACCCAACGCGCTTATCATGACGACTCGAGCGTTTTTGTCAAACTCAACGATCTTTTCCAGTGCGGAGACACCGTCCATGTTCGGCATGGTGATGTCCATGGTTACCAGATCGACGTTTGGATGGAGCTCTTTGTACTTGTCAACGGCATTCCGGCCGTCCGTCGCAGTGGCGACAATCTGGAACCCGGCGGACGTCAGAATCTGGCCCAGCTGCTTTGCGACAAACATGGAATCGTCCACGATCATCACACGGTACGCGGTGCCGTCAGGCTTCAGCCCTTCAGGTGTCTTTTCATTCAGACTTGGAAAGTCGCCCTTGCTCTTCATTTCGTACGAGCCTCCGGTAAACTTATACTGGAAATGAGGAAAGATTTCAAGAATGCACGAAATTCAGAAATCAGCGATTGGAGGGGACGGCCACGTGGGTCCCGGTCAGCCTTTCCCGGGACTCACGTGCCGGTTAACCCGGTTTTTACATCCCATTTTTACATAGCTTTTTACTTTTTTTAACTACACCCTATATAGCATACACCGTGCCAAACGAACGCTATACTACTTAAGTCTTTTTAATGTAAAGACTTATATTGAAGCTTTCGCCACGACACGGGGATTAGACCCCTATGCAAATCGCATAGCAATCCCGCGATAGCGGATACAAATTTTTACAGGATATGAAGATAGCTGTTGATGCGTTTTGCATAGCTATGCAAAACGCATAGGCCTTTCGTCAAGAGTTCCGGTGGAAGCGCGCCCCGGTGATGGCGGCAGGCGCGGCGGCTTAGTGATTGCGGGTAACCGTGACGGCGGCCGGCGCAGCCAACCGGTGCTCAGCTGGGACGCCGGCCGTGAGGGCGGGAGTTGCCTCGATGGGGATGAGATACCCACGAATGTGCACGGTGTGACCTGCTGCACGGGACGCCCCAGGAAGTTTTCTCCTGCTTCACTCTGAACAACAAAATCGGCACCACTTTCTATCCCATCTGCTTCAGGCGGCGGCTCAGCGTAGACTGGGCCACACCGAGCATTCGGGCGGCTATGGACTGATTCCCCTCGGCTTTCTCCATCGCTTCGGCGAACAGGAAGTCCTCAACCTCGCGCAGCGTCGGGAAGCGGCCGCTGTACGATAGCGGTTGCTCGCCGGCGAGCGGAG
>PWMO01000132.1 GCA_003558175.1 Spirochaetaceae bacterium | reverse complement strand
CTGGCACTCGGGCTGTCGCGTGGTCAGGCGATGCGCAAGGTTATCCTGCCGCAAACGCTGCGCCTGGTGCTGCCGCCCATCGGCAACGAGTTCATCGCGCTGCTGAAAGACTCATCGCTGGTCTCCATTCTGGCGGTATCCGATATTCTGCGCCGCGGGCGTGAATACGCCGCTACGACATTCCGCTACTTTGAGGCGTACACCATCGTGGCACTGATCTACCTTGTGATGACGCTATTCTTCTCCAAGCTGGTAGGCATCATGGAAGAGAGGCTGGAACAGCGTGGAAGCTGACTTGAACATGGAAGCCAACGGGAAAGCTGGAATGCAAACGACCAATACAGACGCCAGAGTGAGAATCGAGAACGCCAGCAAGTATTTCGGCAAACGGGGTGAGGTCACGGCGCTGCGAGACGTCAGCCTGCGCGTCATGCCGGGGCAGGTCTTTCTGATTATCGGGCCGTCGGGCAGCGGCAAAAGCACCCTGCTGCGGTCAATCAACCGGCTTGAGACGCTGAGCTCGGGCTCAATCTGGATCGACAATGACCAGGTTACCGATCCCCGCGGCGACATTCGCCAGATTCGCGAAGAAGTCGGAATGGTGTTTCAGAATTTTAACCTGTTTCCGCACCTTACCGCGATCGAGAACATCCTGCTCGCGCCGACCACGGTCAAGCGTCAGCCGCGCGCAGAAGCGCTGCCTCGCGCTCGCGCCCTGCTGGCGCGCGTCGGGCTCTCGGAGAAAGAGGACTCCTACCCGTCACAGCTGTCCGGCGGGCAGCAGCAGCGCGTAGCCATCGCCCGTGCGCTGGCGATGAGCCCCAAAGTCATGTTGTTCGACGAGCCGACCTCAGCGCTGGACCCGGAGATGATCAAGGAGGTGCTCGACGTAATGCTCGACCTCGCTCGTGACGGCATGACGATGCTGGTGGTATCGCACGAGATGGGTTTTGCCCGTGCCGCCGCCGATACCGTGGTCTTCATGGACGAGGGCCAGGTGATTGAGACCGGCACGCCCGAAGAGGTTTTCGATTCCCCCCGCGAAGCCCGCACCCAGAAGTTCCTGAAACACATCCTGTAGCTGGACGGCGTTTCCGGCGCGGCCGATACTGCGACATCGGCCGGCGGAAAGAGGCCGCGCCCTGTGCCAGCGGGGAATAGAGACTGCGCCGTGTGCCGCCGCCGGCGTGTGGGCTTCCGACTTGACGCCCCAGCGTCAAAAACAATTTTGGCACCAGTGTTTGAGGAATTCCCAGAATTCGTGTATAGTGAAACACAGTGCTGTAACCTCTCGCGTCCTGCAACAGAACGTGCGTGTTAGTGTTCGATACAACCAAGGATGGAGTCGGTATGCGAAACAAAACAGTGATTGTGGGTCTTCTGCTGCTCGCCGTCTTGACTGCCCCATTGGCGGCAGGAGGACAGCGGGAGCGGGAGGAGACCCGCCTGGATGTCGAAAGGCTGCCGCGCGTCTACATCGCGCCGCAGAACCCCGAGACCGGTAACACCGAGCTCGTGCTTCAACCTACCATCGTGCCGCCCACCAACGCGGTCATTCGCAGCTACGAGCTGCGAATCTACGATGCAGCGGGTCAATCGGTCTGGAGCCGTTCCGAGGAGGTCACTGAACGGCGAGGCTTCTTCGGCCGGCTGTTCAACATTGGCGAAGAGCCCGGAATAGACCTCGAGGCGCTCGCCCGCCTGTCCTGGCCGGGCGTTGACCAGGACGGCGCCTTCGTAGAAGACGGCGATTACATCTATCAACTCACGGTACGTGACAGCGAAGGCAACGTCGCCCGGACCCCACCCATGAACATCACCGTGGACAACACGCCGCCCACCGTGGACCTGCTGGAGGCGGAATACACCATCTTCTCGCCTGATGACTCAGGGATTCGCGACACACTGCCAATCCGGCAACGCGGCTCGCGCGAAGTCTCGTGGGTAGGCCGCATGGTGGATTCCGGCGGTGGGATCGTGCGCGAGGTCCGCTGGGAAAACCCGGTGCAGTACGACCCGCAGACCCCCACACGGCAACGGCCGGAGAATGATCGCGTGCCGGAAGACTTCGAATGGGACGGTCTTGATGAAGAGGGGCAAGTTGCCGCCGACGGTGTCTATACCTATCAGCTGATCGGAACCGACCGCGCCGGCAACCGCATCGTTGCCGAAATACCCGAGATAACGCTCAGCACCGAGGCCGGCGATCTGATTATTCGCGCCTCACGACGCGCCTTCTCGCCGGGAACGGCAAGCCCGTACAACAGCACCACGTTGCTGACGGAAGTACAGGCTATCGTGGATGTAGCGCGCTGGCGCGTCGACATTACCTCTGAAGGCCGCCCCGACCGCGTGCTGCGCGTTTTTCAGGGCGAAGGCCAGATTGAGCCGCGCATCGAGTTTGACGGCAACGACAACCAGGGGCGCCGCCTTCCGGACGGAATGTACCGGGTGCGGCTCTACGCACTGTTTGTGAACGGAACCGAGAGTCAATCCGCCCCGATCCTGGTTGAGATCGATACCGTCGCGCCGCGGGCACGCATCTCGGCCGACCCTCCCGTCTTCGGGGGCGAGACGCGCCCGACAACCACCATTGATGCCCAGTGGGACCCTACCGTTGAATGGACCGGCCGGGTAGACGCGCCGGGACTGCGCATCGAGCAGCCGCTCGGAGCTCTGGCCGCGCAGCTCGGCGTCGATCAGACGGTGTTCCCGTTCGAGTGGGACGGCCGCGATTTTGAGGGCAACCCGATTCCCGACGGGGCGTACACCGCGTGGATCTACGCCAGCGATGAGGCCGGCAACCGGGGAGAATCCAACCGCGTCACGCTGACTCGCGACACCAGAGAGACCCCTATCGCGCTTGAAGCCTCGACAACCGAGTTCACGCCCGATTTCATCGGCGTTGACGACACGGTGACCTACACGCCGGTGCTCGAAGTCACCGACAGCATCGAGCAGTTCCTCTTCTACATCCGCGATGAGCAGGGCCGCGTAGTCCGCTCGCGGGAGGTGCGCCAACCGTTTGCCGAGTTTGTCTGGGACGGCCGCAACAACGCCGGCCACCTGTTGCCCGAGGGCGTCTACACCGCGGAACTCGAGGTGCACTATGCCAACGGCAACCAACCCGTTGCCGAGTCGGAACCGGTCAACCTGCGCATATCGGGCATCGCGGTGCACATTACCGCACCGTACGACGCCTTCGCACCCACCGGTGACGGCTATCGCGACACAATCCCCTTCTCCATCAACGTAGCAGGCCAGGAGACGGTCGCGCGCTGGTCAATGGAGATGCGTGACGCGGCAAACCGCGCCGTACGCAGCGTCAGCGGCACGGGAAGCATCCCGCGCACCGTTGTATGGGACGGACGGCACGATGACGGCCGCATCGTAGACGGCCGCTACACGGCGCACGCCCAGGTGGAGTTTGCCGCCGGCGGGCAGATCCAGGGGCAGTTTGACGGACGGATCACGGTTGATACCACCGGCCCCGAAGTCGAGCTGGATGTCGGTCGCGAACGTTTCGCTCCCAACGGGGACGGCGTCAACGACGAGGTGGTATTCACCCTGCGGGCAGTGGATGCGCTCTCCGCCATTGGCGACTGGGAACTCACGATCCACGAGCCAAACAACAACACGTTCCGCACTTTCTCCGGCAGAGGCGAACCTCCACGGACAATCACGTGGGACGGTCGTTCCGACACCGGCGAAATGGTGCAGTCGGCCACACGCTATCGTGCCGTACTGACCGTCCAGGACGTGCTGCGGAACGCCGGCAGTGACGAAGATGTGGTGCTTGTTGACATCATCGTGATGCGCGTGGGAGACCGCTACCGCATCGTGGTCCCGAGCATCCATTTCAGACCCAACACTGCCAACATGTTCCAGGTCGAAGATGAGGCGTTGCTCGAGAATCTCCGCATTCTACGCCGATTGGGCGAAGTCTTCACCGAGTTCAACGACTACAACATCCTGGTCGAAGGCCACGCCAACCACGTCCTCTACTACGATCCGGTCCTGCGTGACCGCGAGCAACAGCAGACGCTGATTCCGCTCTCTCGCCGGCGTGCGGCCACGGTTCGCGAAGCACTCGCGATCCTTGGTGTTGATCTGCAGCGAATGCGGGCGGTCGGCATTGGAGGCGCGCGCCCCGAGGTCGATTTCAGCGACTACGAGAACACCTGGAAGAACCGCAGAGTCGAGTTCTGGCTGGACCACATGGATTCCTGACCGGGTCCGGTCCTGGTCCGATCGGATCGGAGTTCTGATTCCGGCTAACCGAGCCGACCCGCCACTTCGGCGGGCCGGCCTGTCGGCCTGAAAACGACCTGCAAACCAGCGCCAGAAGACTCACTATCCATCCCCGATAAGTCACGATCTGGACTGCACATGCAGGCTCTGTTGCTTTGCGCGCGAGCTGTGGAACTTCTGTCGGTTAGCGGCCGAATTTTTCTTGACAAGGGTCTAGGCGTAGTATATCGTTAAGGACTGCTCGCGGGGCCTGCGGCGGCACCCTGGGTGCACTCAAACCCGCAAACGCCCCGGATGTCGCAACGAGGGAGGCTACACCATGCGCGAAATGCTGGAACACACCCCAGGCAGAATCTACCTTCTCGTACTCTTAATTTCGATCGTACTGATGGCGGTTCTGGTCTTCATGGGGATAACCGACGCACCGGCGGACGGGGAGCCGCTGCTGGTCTTCGGGTGGATGGAGATGCCGTTGGTGGTCGGAGTGGTCTTCGTGATCGTCTGGCTGATCGCGTATCTCATCTACTTCATTAAGTACTGGCCGTATCGTTAGTCGGCAATGACGGACGGCATCGCCCGCACGACCTGCGGCGTTTACTGCTACCTGCGTTCTCATCAAAAGGAGGCTTCGCGTGGTTGATCTCATCGCGCTCGGCGTTTTCAGTCTGATTATCATTCTCATGGCCGCCTACGGCTACCGCATTTCCGCAAAGACCGCGGAAGACTACATGCTCGGCGGAAGAACCATCGGGCTGGTGGTCATGTTCTTTTTCGTGCTCTTCGCCATCTCCTCCAGTTGGACGTTTTACGGCTTCCCCGGACACCTCTATCTTCACGGCCCCGGTTACGTCTTCTTTATCTGGGGATCCGTTGCCGGTTTTGCGGCGCTGTACATGTTTCTCGGTCCAAGACTCTGGGCGCTGGCCAAGATCAACCGCTTCCTCTCGCCCGTAGAGGCGCTGGCGGAACGGTACGAGTCAAAGGCGCTGCGCGTAATCCTGGCGGTCACCATGCTGGCGTTCATCGTTCCCTACGTCGGCGTGCAGCCGCTTGGCGTCGGTCGCGGCTTTGAAGCGCTGACCGGACTTCCGCTGTGGGTCGGCGCGACATACACTGCGGTTCTGCTGGTAATCCTGGTTATCCTGGGTGGCATGCGGATCGTGGCGTGGGTCAATATCTTCCTCGGAACCGTCTACGTCACCGCGCTGCTTGGATCGCTCTTCTGGGTGATCGCGGTGGTGTTCCCGGACGGCGGCGTGGTGCAAGCTGCACAGCAGATACTCGCCAACCAGCCGGAAAATCTGAGCACGCCGGGTCCGCTGGGCACCTACTCATCGGTGCTGGTCATCGGCACGTTCGTTGTCGGTCTGCTGGCGTTCACCTGGCCACACGTCGTCATTGGCGCCATGACGGCCCGTGACAAGACGCTGTTCAAGTGGTTTCCGCTGCTGATCTTCATCTTCGGCGGCCTGTTTTTCTACATCATCCCGTACGTATGGGGCTCGGTCGTTGCACCGGCCGTCATGCCGGGGGTAACGGACGTGGCGGAAGCCGACCGCATCGTTCAGACTATCATCCAGACCGTTCTACCGCGCTGGTTTGGGGTATTTGTATTGATGGGAGTGATTGCGGCGGCAGTTTCCACTGCCGCAGTGCAGCTCATGACCTCCAGCATCATCGTTGCCCGTGACGTCATCCAGGGCGTCTTCAAGCCCGATGCCAACGATGCGGAGATCACGCTCTGGGCCCGGTTGTCGGTTATCGCTATCGTTGTTCTCAGCTTGAGCGTCACGGTAGTTGTGAGCCTGGGCCTTGGCGACGAGGCAATGGCACTCTACCTGACCGATGTAAGCGTTCCTGGTTTTGCGCAGTGGGGGCCGGCGCTGGTGGGCGGGCTTCTGTGGAAGCGCGGCACGCGCCAGGGCGCAATCGCCGCCACCTTGACCGGCACCATCTGGCTGGTACTGGGGCTGCTCATTACCAATGATGCCGGACAACGCATTCTGCTTCTCGACCTGCACCCGGTCATCCTTACGCTGTTTCTGAATACCGTTGTTTACATCGTGGTGAGCCTGCTGACGGAGAAGCCAAGTGAAGAGATCGAAGACGTCTTTTTCACCGAAGTGGATGATTACCTGCGCAGTGAACGCTGACTGCGCAGGAGTACCCCACCTCTCGGTGGTCGACAGTCGATAGAAAGGAATCACGAACAATGTCCGAGAAATGGAGACTCATCTTCAATCCCGACGGAGACGCTGCCGATATGGTGGCGTATGCATCGGCCCTGGTGGAGGGCCGCATTGCCGGCAAGTACATGCTTTCGACCGAGAAACTGCCCAACACTATTGTCGTGCAGGGCGTCAAGCAGAAGGGCATCCTTGCGGGGGCCGATGTTGATATCAACAAGGATACCGCCGCCAGGTACAACATAAAGGTGGCAAACTACCCGCGCAGCGGCCGCGGTGGCCCCAAGCCGGTTGGGACGGTCAACCTTTCCGATCTACTTAAGACCTCTTCACGCAAGTTCAACGCGGTAGAGACCGACCCGGACGCACCGGCGGTCCTGCTCTACACTTCGGGTACCACCGGTCGGCCCAAGGGGGTAACGCTCACCCATCGTAATTTCGCCCAGCAGTGCCTCAACGTGAGCAAGGTGCTTCCATTAAATGAAAGCGACACCATCGTTCTGGTACTGCCCCTCTTTCACGTCTACGGTCTTTCGAACGGCCTGATATCGGGCGTTTACTTCGGCACAAAGATGACGCTGGTACCGCAGTACAGTCCCGCCAAGCTGCTGGAGGCCGTCGAGGCCACCAAAGCCACCGTGCTCATCGCGGTGCCGACCATGTACATGCACGTCCTGCAGGCTGCAAAGACGCGCAAGACTTCGATACCCAAGTCGCTGCGGCTTTGCGTCTCCGGAGGCGCTCCGCTCCCCTTAACAACGCTGCGCGAGTTTGAAGAAGCGTTTCAGACGCGCATCGCCGAGGGGTACGGCCTCACCGAGACCACCTCATCGGTATGCCTCAACAAGAGCGGCGAGGCATTTAAGCCGGGCTCGATCGGGCCGGCCGCCGAGGGTGTAGAGATGCGCGTTGTTGACGACGACGATAACGAGGTGGCTGACGGTCAGGAAGGCGAGATCGTAATCCGGTCGGGCGTTGTGACTCCCGGTTACTGGAACAACCCGGAGGCAACCGCCGAGAGCATCCGTGACGGCTGGCTGCATACCGGTGACCTGGGCTACCGGGATTCAGACGGCTTCTTCTTTATAACCGACCGCAAGAAAGACCTCATCATCCGTGGCGGATTCAACATATCGCCGCGCGAAATCGAGGAACTGCTGTTCAGCCATCCCAAAGTGCGCGACGCGGCCGTTATTGCGGTTCAGGACAAGCGCGAGCGTGAGGCGGTGAAGGCGTTTGTCGTGCTGGAAGACGGCGAGACCGCCACTGAGCGCGAAATACTGGACTACTGCTCGGAGAATCTGGCTGAGTACAAGGTGCCGAAGATTGTCGAGTTCCGCGACTCCCTGCCCAAGAGCGCGACCGGCAAGATCCTGCGCAAAGAGCTGCGCGAGGGGTACCACGACGACCGGCTGCTCGAGAAGGCCGGCGCAGACACCAAGGAGCAGCAGCATGGATAATGTGCGTGGACTCGGGCGCATGCTCGAGGAGATGGCAAAGAAGCAGAAGAAGAAACAGGCCATCCTGTTCGACAACCGTGAAGTGAGTTACCGCGAACTGGATGAGAACGCCAACAAGATTGCCAACGGGCTCAAGTCGCTCGGCATCAACAAGGGCGACCGCGTCGCGATGATGCTGCCCAACATCCCTGATTTCATTTATGCGTTCTTCGGCATCCAGAAGCTCGGTGCGGTGGCGGTTCCCTTCAACACCATGTACAAGGGGCGAGAGATCATCCACATTCTCAACGACTGCGAAGCCCGCGCCATCATTACCATGACTAACTTCGCCAACCTCATCAACGAGATCCGCGAAGACGTCCCTTCTCTCGAGCACGTTATCCTTACCGGCCAGCGAACGATGGTCTTTGTGAGCCCCGACAGCACGGTCAACGTGCAGATGGTCGTGAGCAAGGACCAGTTCGAGTCGGGTGACGCGGCGTTCCGCGTGGTCGGCGAGATTGTGATCGAAACCCTGAAGGCCTTCGGGGTAGACGCCTGGTACAAGCACCGCGGCGGCGTGCGCTGCGGCGGCAAAAAGATTGCCACCATACTCGTCTCCGAAGTCGAGAACCTGCTGGTGATCAACTGCCTGACGTTCCTGGGACCGTTGCGGACCGAGGACTTTTTCCGCGTTGTCTGGGTCTCTCCGGAGATCAAGGACAAGGTCATGGAACCGATGACGTCGGTCGAAGAAGAGACCGGAACCCGCCCGTCGGTCGGCGAGTTCAAAGAGCGGCTGCTCGCCGCGCTCCAGTCGCAGATGGGAATCAGTGCCGAAGAGGGTCAGCTCAAACGCGACGAACTCTTCGGCTACGAGAAAACCCGCGCGCTGGCGGACAAGAAATAACCGCTACAGAGCAACAAAACACCAGGACAGACAAGAACGGGGTACGCCACGGCGATGCCCCGTTTCCTCTTGTACTTGGATATTTCTGCACAGCACAGTAGATTTAGCGTAGCAAGCAACCACAGCGAGTTCCATCCGGAGGTCCGTCATTGTCACTCTACAAGGTGCACTTCAAGTGGAAAGATAAAGAGGTCACGCTGCGCGCCCGCGGCCTCGACCTCACCCATCCCTACTTCGTTTCCATTACCAACATGGTGTT